>NZ_PJJT01000070.1:0-46422 GCF_002929615.1 Cryobacterium sp. M91
ACAAACCTGCCGTCAAACCCATCGAGGATGAAGGGCTCGAACTAGCCGCCTAAACTCCCACTGGTCTCATTCGCCTTGACAAATTCCGGCCGGGTGAGGGCACGTGGTATGACGTCGAGGAGGCGCTGCAGCAGGGCCTGATCGATGGTGAGATTTACGAGGCCGCGCAGTTGCGCCGCCATGCTGGGAAGCAATGACGCCCGATTTGATTGAGCGCCATGAGAGCCACCTGAGCGAGTTTTCCCGCTCAGGTGGTTCTTTGTGTGCCGACGCACGGAATGCCACGATCAACAATCCGGCGTGGTTCATTGACGGTGACCTGACTTTTGAACGGCAGCAGTTTCATGCGCGCGTGCGGGCGGAGTTTCGTGAGGAACAGCCGAATGTTTTGACTGATCGTAAGGCGATTGTGTTGGCGGGTCCTCCGGGCGCGGGTAAGTCGACTGTGCTTGGCCAGGTGATCGCGGCGGCCGGAGGCAGCGCTGATCAGTGGCGGGTGATTGATGCGGATCATTTCAAGGATGTTTTGCTGCGTGAGGCGATCGCGGATGGAAGCTACGAGGGCTGGCTCGTTCCGGATGATGTGCGGGTGCTCCATGACGGGGGAGAGCGGTTCTATCCTCGAGAGCTCGCTTCTTTGGTGCACGATGAATCTTCGCAACTGTCGAAAGGCGCCAGGTCAGATGCGATTCGATCAGGCGATCGGATAGTTCTTGACACGGTCTTGTCGAACCCTGAATCGGCTGTGAAGATGGGGCAGCTGCTCGAGCGGGCCGGGTACGAAGTGACGGTGGTTGAGGTGGAAGTGGTCCTGGACGTGTCGCGTGATCGAACGCGTGATCGGTGGTTGCGCGGGTATGTCGAAGCTGAACGTGGCGCTGCGGGTTCTGAACTTGGCGGTCGGTGGGTGCCGTCGGCATATCCTGAGTCACTTTTTCCGAACGGTGCAGAGCAATCGACTTGTTTGGACGCCGCGACACGGTTGGCCACGGAGAGCGGCCACGTGACTCGGTTCGAGCGTTACCAGGTTGTGGATCCGAGCAAGCCGTCGCCGGAGAAGATTGATGTGCAGGTCCGGCTTTCGGCTGGCTCGGCGCTTCTGGACGAACGGGTTGCCTTGACTGCTAAGCGTGCTCTGGATGGGACTGCTAGCGGTCGTCCGCGACGAACGTCGCCACGGACGAACCGGGATTCCGGGCTTTCCCGGTAGTTCGATTCGAACCCCTATCGGGGTGCGAATTGAGCGCGGCAGCGCGACCGTCATGCGGGACTTGAAGAGGGCCGCTGACGATCGCACCGCAGCGGAGGCATCGGTTCAGGTTGTTGCGGTCGAGGAGGCGGACCAGGCCACGGCCGCTGCGGAGTAGCGGACTAGGTTTCCGCCGAGCGAATGGAATGCTGGCCCGGTGCCGTGTCGTCGCCAGTGGTGCAGCTCGTCGAGTGTTGCGCCGAGCGCTTGGCTCGTTTCCTCGGGTGTTAACAGAATCTGTGATGCTGCCGGGTTGGGTGTGGTGCTCATTGCTCTGTCTCCTTGGTCAGGGTGTCGATGATGGTGACGTAGTCGGTTTCCGTGATGGTGAGTGTGCTCGCCAGGATGCAGCCGAAACGCCCGTGGGCGCGTAGGTCGTCGAGGCGTTCCGCGACCTTCCCTGTTCGCGTGAGGTGCTCGGTGTCGCTGGCGGGCAGCGTCGTTTGTAGGGTGCTGAATTCCATCGTCATGGCGCCTTACTGGCCGTTCTCGCTCACCGGTTCGTCGACCGGTTCGTTGACCGGTTCGGGGACGCGTGCGGATGCTACGGCGGCGATTTTGTCGGGGCGGAAACCTGACCAGCTCGCGGCTTCGGTGATGACGACCGGGGCGGATGTGTGGCCGAGCTCCTTGACCAGGTTGACGGCTCGTTCGTCGTTTGCCAGGTCGACGAGAACGTAGGTCACTCCGGCGGTGTCGAGTGCTCGTTTGGTCATTGTGCATTGGACACAATTCGGCAGTGTGTACACGGTGAGTGGTGTGTTCATGGTGGTGGTCCTTTCTCATAACCCCATTGCCTTTTGGCGCACGCCGATTTACAGCGTCAGGGGTGAATTGGCAAGGGGCCGTGGAATACCGGAGGGAGCGCAGCGAGTGAGGATATGCCGCGAAAGCCCTTGCCAAGAGAGGAATGGTGCGTACGATAAACAGCCGAAAAGGCAACGCAAGTTGCACGAACAAGCCCCGCCGAGCTGTGCTCGACGGGGCTTGTTCGTTACAGAAAAGGAGCCGGAGGCTACACCTCAGTGTTTGGAACGGTGACCGGGGGAGTGGTGCGTCGTTTACGTGCCTTCGGTGTGGACTGGCCGGGGGCTTTGACGCCTGTAGCGCGGAGGTCCTTCTCGCTCCATCCGGAGGCTATCGCTGCACTCCACGCGTGTTCGTGCGCCGCAGTGGCGTCCTTCAGTTGTTGGTCTGCGACGTCGTACTCGTTGCCCGCATCCGCGAGAACGCGGACGGCTTCAACGCGGGCGTCCACGTTCGCTTCAATAATTGCCCGCGCACGGGCGGCCGCATCTTCTGGTTTCACATTCGCATCGTTCATGCCCTCAGATTAACAGGCAACTGCACCTCACGAACGTCGTCCTTTCGCATTTGCACGAGGAGCCGGTGCACGCGCGTTCGTTCCGTTTAGACGAAGTTGAAGCGGAGCAAGCTATACATTTACCGGTGGTAAATGGCTTTGAATTCTGGACGCTGCGCGTCGGAATTGGCATACTTGACGTATGTCCCCGTTTTTCGGGGTCGCTGCGCTGGGCCAGGAGGAGGCGAAACCGTTGACGGAGAAGAACGAGCGTCGTTTGTTTGGTCGTCAGCGCCGCGCCAATGTTGATGGTGGGCGGGAGAAGAGTTACCGGGTGTATGTGACGGCTGAGGAGGATGCTCAGTTGCGTGCTCGTGCGGTGGTTGCTGATGTGACGGTGCCGCGGATGTTGTTTGAGTCGGCGATGAACGCGAATATTGAGACGACGACGGATCGTAAGGGTGCGATTGCGGAGTTGTTCGTGATGACTCGGTTGATGGCGAACGTCTCGAACAACGTCAACCAGTTGGCGAAGTTCGCTAATACGGAGGGTGCGTTCCCCGACACGGCTGCCGCCGTTGTGGCTGAGT
Organism: Cryobacterium sp. M91; assembly: GCF_002929615.1. Lineage (NCBI taxonomy): Bacteria > Bacillati > Actinomycetota > Actinomycetes > Micrococcales > Microbacteriaceae > Cryobacterium > Cryobacterium sp. M91. Next base: position 3,143 of record NZ_PJJT01000070.1, read on the forward strand.
ATCGTGTGCTCGCCGTCAAGGTTGAGAGCGTTATTGACAGGCTGGCCGAGTCATGATGCCCAACATTCGACGGGGCGGCCAAATGGGCGGCCTGATGGTGTACCTGGCTAGCGGTGGCCGGCACAACGAACATGAGGAACAGCACCTCGTCGCCGGCGATTCCGCGATCATGGCGCAGCACGGTTACAGCGTGTTGGACACCAACACAGCCCTGGCGATTGCGCGCAGCCTTGACGCTCCACGACGTGCGTTCGACGTTGAGGTGCTCCGAATGGTGAAGGATTCCGACGCGGTTACGGGCGAGGTGACGAGTAAACGTGTCGCCGGGGATGTGTGGCATTGCTCGCTGTCGTTGCGCGCGGAAGAGGGACAGCTCTCGGATGAGAAGTGGGGAACGATCGCGCAGGACTTCGCCGATCGGATGGGGTTTACCGAGAGCAGCGGAAAAGCCGCGTGCCGTTGGGTCGCGGTGCGTCACGGACTTTCCACGAACGGTAACGATCACATTCACCTGGCCGTGTCTTTGGTGCGCGAGGACGGTACCAAAGCGACGACACACAACGACTTCACGCGTGCCCAGGCGGTGTGCCGCGACCTCGAACGCGACTATGGGCTCGAGCAGTTGGAGAGCCGTGGGCTGGGACTCGGAGAGCGCGGCGTCAAGCCTGCCGAGCGCGAGCGTGCCGCGCGTTCGAGCTCCGCTGAGGTCGACGCTCACAAGATGGAGCGCACCGTCCGGGCCGCGGCGACCGCATCCGTTGACGAGGGCGAATTCGTTCGCCGGATGCGCCGTGGCGGTGTCCTCATCCGGCCTCGGTACGCCGCCGGTCGCGATGACGTTGTAGCCGGCTACTCTGTCGCGGTCCGGCCTCCGGCTGGCGAGAAGCCGATTTGGTATGGGGGTGGGCGGTTGGCCCGTGACCTCACGTTGCCGAGGCTTCGTGAGGGCTGGCCGGACAGCCCCCAGGCGGCGCAGGGAGCCGTCGATGAATGGCGGGCCACGGCGAAGAATCCATGGGAGTACCGACCTGTCGCACCGGGCCGGGAAGAGAGCACGCCGACTGCGAAGATGTGGAAGCAGTACAGCGACGAGATCGGGCAGCTTCGCAAGCAGCTCCGTGACGTTCCCGTGACGGATCGAGCCACCTGGGCGCACGTTGCCCGCGAGACTGCTGGCGCTTTCGCCGCGTGGTCGCAGCGCGTCGAGGCGACGCCGGGGCCGCTCGCGCAGACTTCTAGGGAGCTGGCCCGGTCGGCGCACCTTCGGGCATACCAGTCACGGCCGAAACCTGTTCAACTGGGGTCAGCGGCGAACGCCGCCATGATCCTCATGCAGGCGGCCAGCGGTAGCCAGGGCACGATGGCCGAGGCAATCATGCTCCGGCAGCTGGGCCGTGTCTCAGTGGCGATCCTCGACATGCACAGCGCTGTCGGAGACGCCCGCCGTGCCGAGCAAGTCACGGCAATGCTGCGCAACCAGTTCGCCGCGGTCACCGATCGACTGCCAGCAGTCCCGAGCAGGACCGCACAGCCGGACTCACGAACACAGACAGCTGACGTCCCTGGCGTCATGCGACGAGCTACCGACGGTCTCGCGGCGCCAGGTTCGCCGGTTCCGAACAAGCTGCAACCGACCAAACGCAAGACACCAGCCGTGCCATACGAGCGTGACGGTCTGGGCAGAGATTAGACGGAGGAAGATCATGGCCGAAGAGACTGATGGTGTTGGCGAGACGTTTGACGATTCGCTGCGCATCGCGCTCACTATCGCGTCGCAGTTCGGGGAACGCATCGCTCGACTGCGTGAGCAGCTGGCACGACAGCGCGAAGCGAGCGCAGTGCAGGAGGCGCGCGAACTGGAAGCACGCTTCGAGGCCGAGCGTGGAGCCGCACGAGCCAGTCTCGCGCCGGTCAAACACCCCGAGTGGTGGAACCAGGCCACCGCCGAGGACATCGCCGGCGTGCATGAGACCGCCACGGCCTGGCGTGACTTCGACGATGTTGCACGTGAGGCCGGCGACACCATTAATCACGAGGTGCAGGAACGCTATGGCATCGACATTGAAGCCCCTGGAGCGGATCCCGCTGTGATTGCAGCGGCGCTCCGGGATGCTGAGCGCGACCGTGCCGATGCCGCTATCGAGCGGCAGCGAGCTGGTGAAGACCTCACCGCGAGCCAGCTCCTCTTCGCCAACGCCGACCGTCACGGGCGCGAGGCTCAGGAAGTGGCCGACCGTGATTGGAACCACGGCGACGCCGACGAAGTCGACGTCAAAACCCGCGATGAGGACCGTAAGCAGGCCACCGAAGCAGCGGACCAGGCGCGCGTCGAGCGCGGTTCGGGGGAACTGGATTACGACAGCTCAGAGCGGCGCGAGCGATTCGCCGCGAGCCTTGAAGGCAAAGCTGATCAGAAGACGATCAACGCGCAAATCCTCGCAGACGGTGAAAACGCCAAGCACCCGCGAGAGGCAGTCATGACCCGGTCGGGCAAGGCCGCCAAACCACGCCACAGCAGCAAGGGCAGCGTGCAACAGCGCGACCGTGGCGGGCTATCACGATAAGAAGGAGTAGCCAAGAATATTTGCCAGGTCGCGTGTTGCAAAAGCCCAGCACCAGTGTTGCCCAAGGGAGTCAGGATTGACCTCCGGTGCAGTGTTCTTCCGTGATCCGGGATCATCGCCGCCCACTGTCCGAAATCCCCGCAGCAGCTCAATCGCCACTTAACTTCAGATCATTCGAGCACGGTGTACTTGATACCGCAGGCGTCCCCGGCGGTATCGATCGCGATCCGAGAGGCAAGTTCTTGCTTAGTCGAGAGTCCGCGGGTATTAGCGATCTCATCCGATGACATCGCGGCTGCCGACGACAGTTCGTAGAGTGCAATTTGTACGTCCGAGCCGTTGCCGGCATCCGAGGCTCGCTCGCCTGTATCAAAGGCAAGCGCCGTGTAGGCGGTAATGAAAGCTTCGGCTGGCGAACCGGTCGGAGCCGTCGCCATATATTTCTCCATATCGAGCTTGAATCCCTTACAAGCCTCGGTATCGAGGGCGGCCTGCTTGGCATTGAGGGCTTGCTGCGCGGTCTCCGCGGACGCCTCGCTCGTCGTTGGGGAATTCTTTTGTGCTGGCATATTTATCGTGCAGCCAGCCAGGCAAAAGGCTACCGCGACAGCGGCTATCGTGAGCGATACTCTAGCGTATGAGGGCACAGGACCAACCATACATGTGCCGTTTTATCAGGTGAAGCAGGCCGAGCTCTGATGGGCACGCGGTTGCGCTAGCAAACCGCCATTAGGCTCACGTTGTGATCCTCGCCGCTACTGTATCTGCTCTCGATCCCACTGCTCAGGTGCTCCTGACGATCTTCGGCGGAGCGCTCGTCGCGACTCTCGGTGGTTTGCTCGGTGTTTCTATTCAAGCGCGGCGTGACCACGCGAAGTGGGTGCGAGAGCGACGATACGAGGCCTTCATTACGGCGATCGTGCTCCTGCGGCAGGTGACTGTGCTGATGGAAGAGGCGAACAAGATTACCGCCGGGAGCACCGAGGGTACCGCGCGCGGCACCGACTTCACTGCTGTCGTTTCGAGGGCGAAGGAACTAAAGACAGGGTGGCCAGAGGCGTCGGCGCCGCTCGTGGTTCTCGGGCCGGACGGAGTCGACAAGGCGCTGGGCATCGCGGCGGAGGCGCTCGGCACCGACGACCCTGGGGCGCTACGTGCCGCAGAGCGGGCACTAGTGACCACCATGCGCAAGGCGCTCGCCATCAAAGAGTAGGCACGCCGACACACGGCGTCGAATCGAGCGCGGGCACTGCTCGCATGCTTCGCATCATGATTAACGGTCGATCCCCGCCCTCAAACCGGCACGACCAGCGGCCACCTAGTGAGTTCGCAGCGCACTAAATCAGCAAAAAGCCTGATCATATGCTCGTTCGTCCGTTCAGTTCTCCCGCATATCGGGGAACAGCCCTTCCGGTGGTGCCGTGTAGGGCAGCGGCTCTCCGGGTTTGTTCGTGTCCTCTGACTTTGCGAACGGTCCTTCTGTGCTCATCAGAATCGGCATGTGGTGGTCCGCATGCTCAATCCACCATGTACTTGACCCGGTAGCGCCGTCGAGCCTGAGGTGCTCCCAAGCTCGCCAGAGGGCGTCTATGCGTGCGAGAGCTTCCGGGTAGTTCCACCAGTTCGCCGCCCATCGGAAGCTGGCGTTACCGGGACCGACCCGGCGGGAATACATGTGCCGGAGTCGGTCACGCATGAACTCGTCGGACGAACCGTAGAACAGCTGCGGTGCGGCCTCCTCAGTCGCTTCTGTTTCGTCGTCATCGTCACGGAGTGCATCGAACTCACTCACAGGTCATCCTCTTGTTTCGGAGTCGCATTCACCCAGGCTGGAGTGCCTCTGGCCGGTGTTGCTGCTACGGGGGACTCATCGATGGGCAGAGCGAGGCTCGACGGGTCGTGTGCGGCGATTGACGCGCGTACGGCGTCGGCTTGAGGGCCACGCATCCAGGGCACTGTTTCGATCAGCGTTGCGGGTGCACCGGAAGCGAACACTACGGCGCGGCCGCGGGGCAGAGCTCCGAGATCCGCGACGTCCAACGTGCGCTCGCGCTGTACTTGGTGAGATATTGACCGGTTTCCTCGGCCGACGCTCGTCGAGGTCGTGTGTTTGTCGTAGTCGCCGACCATCTGCGACAGCTCGTTTAGGAATTCCGGTTCTTTGACGCCGCCGCCATAGACGGCGATGTTGGAGGCTGACCAGAGCTTGCGCATCCCGTCTCTGCCCCACACTTCGGCGCCCTGTGACCAAGACTGCAGAATGGTCATGAGGACGATTCCCCGAGAGCCGTAGTGCGAGTAAAGGTCGGGGAGGCCGTGCCAGCGGCACACGTTTGCTGCTTCGTCAAGAACGCCGAGCAGCGGAACGGCCAGACGCCCGCCGGGCTGGGTTGTGGCTAGCTCTTCTGCCGCTTCGACAGTGGCTGCGGTGAGAGCTGTGACGAGGGGGCCAGCGGTTCCTTTGCCTTCCTTGGAGAGGCTGTAGAGGGTGTCGTGGCTGCGCACGAACGCGTGTGGGTCAAACTGTGGTCGGGAATCTCCGGCCAGGTTGCCGCCCATAGGTGTCACCCACTGCCCGATCGCGCGGACCTTCAAGCATGACGCCATCTGCGCGGCCGTCCCATAGACGCTGTCGCGGCGTCGCGGTTCGCCGTTCACTTGGCCGTCGACGGCGTCGGCCATCTGGTCGTAACCGTGAGCGCGCAGAATGTCGACGGGAGTTTCATCGCCGGGTGTTGTGGTCCAGGTGAACACCTTGGTGATGGGTAGACCGGCGACGGCTGCGGCCAGGAGGAAGCCGGCCAGGAGGTCTTGGCCGGCGTTGTCGAAGTACGGGTCGGCGCGCGAGTCGCCGGCGCGAGAACCGGTTGCGAAGTGCTCGGCGAGCTTGGCGGCTTTCACGTCGTCGGTGACGTAGCTGAGGGGGTTCCACCACCAGGTTGGTTCTTCCAGCGCGATGCGTTGCGGGTCGAACGCCCACACGCGGCCACCGCCTGCGGCTCGCACATCGCGGGTCGCGTCTAGGACGTCTCGCTTGTTTGACGTGGTGAGGACGGCGCCTGGAGCGGACAGGATCGCTGGGATTGCACGGCTGGTGGATTTTCCGGTGCGGGGTCCCCAGATGTCGACGTGCATATCTTCGGGTGATCCGTAGAGCTTGTGCCGGCCGGCAACGGTGATGCCGATGGGGACGCCGAGCCAGTCGGGGACGCCGAGACGCTGCGCGGTCGCCTTCGCGCCCGTGGCCGACAGCGCGCGAAGATCGCGCCCCTTGCCCATGTACGTCGCTGCTCCGTCGACATTGCTTCGACGACTCCGACCACGCGAGACCGACACGGCGACGAGGACGCCCAGAACGAGGACCACGACGAGCGTGGCTGCGAGAATCCACGTCCCGGAGGCCGGCCAGGTCACGGAGCCTCCCAGCACGCCGAAAAACAGTCCGAACGGGTCACCGGTCAGGTCGGGGTTGACCTCGTCCAGCTGTGAGCCCCACGTCACGGCCACCCACACAGCGCCTAGGGTTACGGCGACGAGCGTGAGGCAGACGATCAGCATGATCGTCTGCCCGCCGAGGCCGTTTTGGTTTCGCCTGTTCGATGCGCTCATGCTGCACTGTCCTCTTCGTCGGCGGTGCGGTCGGCTTCGCCCTCGACGTCGTGCCGGGCGTCGTCGGCGTTGCCCCGTCCGATAGTCGGGTTGGATTCGTCGGGTTCGGGGAATGAGGATGCGGGGTGCCAGAGTTTGTTGGTGTCGTTGATGGCGCGTTCTGATTCGATCAGTTCGACCTTGACGGGGATGCCCGGGTGGCCGCCGACTTTGATGAGGAATTTGCCGCGGCCGGGAGGGTCGGATTCGCGCCCCAGCCCGGTATCCCAGGTGCCGGGATCTTGCCAGGACGTGAGCAGTTCTTGTTCGGCGCGCGAGAGTGGAACGGCGCTGGTGAGCATGGGCATTTCTGCGCCCGGTAGGCCGCCAGCGATGACCATGCCGGATCGTTCGACGAAGCCGCGTGCCTTCATCCGGTCGGACTCGCTCGGCAGGGAGAGGAGGTCGCTCATCGTGTGTGAAATCATTGCGAGGCCGACGCCGCGTTGACGGTTCAATCGGGTGAGGGCGTCGACCCGGTCGACCATGCCCGCTCCCGCGCGCAGTGCCCGCCAGAGTTCATCGAGGACGACGAGGTAGTGGCGGCGTGGTTCGAGGCCGGCGTCGGCGAGGGCGTTGGCGATGTTCACGGTGCCAAAGCCGGCCGACCAGCAGGCGAGGAGAATTGCGGCCTGCATGTCGGTGTCGGAGTCATCGATCGAGGACACGTCGTAGACCACGGGGCGGTCTCTCATCATGGGAACGTCGGTCGGGTGGGCGAAGGTTTCGCCTAAACGTCCACCCGAGGTGAGGCTGATGAGTGAGGCCTCCAGCTCCTCCGTGATTTTCTTGTACCGCTCAAGGTCGCCACGGTCCAGGGCCACCGCGCGCACTTCCGCGGGGGCTTCCTGAATCACCCGCAGTAAGTCGCCCAGCACCGGAACGCCCTCGTTGCGTTCGTCGAGCACGGTGAGGGCCCGGTCGATGATGGATTCCTCACGGGCCGACGGTGGGTCTTTGCGGAGGATCGTGAGCAGGGCGGACACCATCGTTTGCCGGCGGCCGTGAGCATCCGCGAGCACCATTTGACGCTCCTTCTCCTTACCGGCGAGGCGCAGCCGTTCGGCGGCCGCGGTTGCTTCGCCGGGATCGAGGATGTTCAGATGCCCGCGGCCACGGCCGAGGGTGATGACTTGCCCGCCGAGAGCGCGAATCATGTCAACGTAGTCGGGTTTCAGATCGCCCAAAACTAGCGGCAGGTTTCCGAATCCTGCGCCGCCGGCGGCCATCCTTCGGATGAGTGTTGACTTGCCCAGGCCTGGCAGGCCGAGTACGAACACGGAGGGGTTCGAGATGAGGCCGGCGTCTTGGAACCAGGAGATGGGGTCGGCGCATACGGTCGCTCCGGTGAAGAGTTGGAGGCCGATGGGTACGCCGATCATCGGGGTTCCGGTTCCGACGGAGAAGGGGTGCATGCCGCACACTTGCACGGTCGTTCCGCGCCACTCATCTGCCGGCTGGATGACGTTGGCCTCACCGCGACCGCGGCCCAACCAGCCGCGAGGACCGGGGCGACGGACCTGGGGCTTCTTTTCCGTGTCGGCCTTCGTCTGCTTCGGCCTGGCCAGCTCGCGCGGCTTCGACGTGAGTTTCGAATTCGCGGCCTTGTGCCGGTTGGAATCAATGGCGGGCATTACAGCTGCTCCCTAACCTCAGATGGAATGCGCAAATGCTTCGGCAGGACTAGGCCGAGTGGAAGTGCGGCCGCGAACGCGGAGTCCTGTGAGCCGTGCACGATGCGGAGCCGCAACCGGGCGGTAGCGGAGAGGTTGTCGATTGCGGCTTTCGCGTCGGCTTCGTGGGCGGCGTCGATCACTGTGGCGGTGACGAGCATCCCGAAGTTGACTAGGCCAGCGCCCGATGCTTCCTCCTGCGCCGTGGCGAGAGCGGCCCGTGTCGCGGTCATGCTCCGTGCTGTGGGCTTGTTCGAGGATTGGACATTGAACGTCGAGGCGCGCACGTCTGCCTCGACGATCGCCGCGGCCTTGGCCGCATCAATCAGCCGGTAGAGCAGTGTGACACGCTTCCGTGCGACGTCGCGATGCGGTGCCAGCAGGCGGGCCAGAATGCTCGAGGGGACGTTGCCGCGCGGGGCGCCGCTCATCATCCACGTCACGGACAGGGCCGAATCGTGCCGGTAGGTGTCCCAGTTTGACTGGTGGGCTGTGGGGCCGACCTCTGGCCAGTAGAGTTCCGGTGGCTCACCGGCTGCGTTGGCGTCGTCGATGAGTCGTGCTGCGGCCGGGTCGTAGGCGACGCGGATGACTTCGCAGAGTTCTTGGGCGCTGAGGGGGCGTGTTGCTCCCGCGCCGGTCGAGGACAGGCTTTGCGTGAGGCCGGGCAGGCGCGAGGCCAGCTCGCGGCCCATTTCATCGGGGGTGCGCTTCTTCCCTCCGACGCGGGCAGCGGCGTTGAAAGTGATTGCGACATAGGCCTTGATGGTCGCGGAACCGGCCGGGTACTGCCGCACCAGGTCGTGCAGGATGCTTCTGGCAAATTCCGGGGCGTCTGGATCAATCCGGCTGTTCACTTCGCGGCGGAGCCGCGTGCCCGTGTCGGGAGCTGTTTCAATCGTCACGGATACGGTCTCGATGCCGGGTTCGTCGCCGAGGCTGGCGAGCCACATGCCCCACTCGGCAACCCACACGTCGACCTGTTCGCGGTCGACGAGCGCTGCGCCGTCGGGCTCCGTAGCGATGACGACGGTGTAGTCCGACGTCGTGGAGATCTGCAACAAGGCGAACGGACGGTTGTAGCTATCGTGCCACTCCGTCAATCGTGAGCCCGCTGCCAGGCCCGGCAGTTGCGCCGTGCCCCACTCTGCCCGGCCGAGCGGACCCGACCGGTAGATATGCGTCCCCGTACTCTTGGTCACCATCCACCCGACCCGGGTGGTGGCCCGCATGAGCAGGCTTTGACCGTGCTTGTCTTTGACCGCGACCGTCAGCAGAAAAATTCCGAAAACGAGCGCCGTGACGACGCCGTTCAGAATGTTTGAGGCCATCGTCACGATGACGCTGAAACCGGCACCAACGAACAGAATCGCCGTGCCGATCGAGCCCAAGCCCAGAAGGCCAGCGGTCTTTGGTTTCGTCCAATTGCCGTAGCTGCGCGGTGCGCTGTTCGTTGTCATCGAGGAATCTCCTGCTTAGGAACCGCTAGGTCCGGTTGAGTCTTCGGTAGCCGACTGCACGGCGCCCTTCGCCGCGTTGGCCGCGCCCTTCACTGCATCGCCCGCCATCTTTGCCCCCATCACAATCGGTGCGGCAGGCCCGGCCGCAGCAGCGGCCCCACCTGCCGCGGCCCCGCCAGCTGCAGCACCGCCACTTGCTGCAGCGCCGCCCGCGGCAGCTCCACCGCCGGCCGCAGCACCAGATGGTGCGCTGGACGTCGCGGCCTTACCAGCGGTCTGAGCGCCGGCCCCGCCGGTGGAAACAGCTCCATTTGGCGCGTCGGTCGACGAGCTACCGCCGCCGCTCGACGCCGAGGTTGAACTACTCATGCGCTTGACAGCACCCGTGGCCATTTCGCCTACCGCGCCGCCCGCAGCACCGGCGAGAGCCATTCCGGCGGCACCGCCGCCGGATACCGCACCAGTCATCGGCGCCACGAACCGCAGCAACGCCGGCAAAGCGATCAGGGCCATGAGCATCAACGCCAGACCGGTCAGGATAGTCCAGATGCCGCCGCCGTCATCCTTGAACGCATCCGTGCCGGTGAGGCTGAACGCGGCCGCGTAGATCAGGGCAGCGGCTGGTTTGTAGAGGATGAACGCGATTGTCCAGCCGATCACTTTCCCGAACCACTGCTTACCCATCTGCGTATTCGTGAAGCTCGCCGTCAGCGGCAACACGCCAGCCAGGATCACCAATAACCCGCCGCGTACCACCATGAGGGCCACTTGTACGTAGGTCATCAGCAGCGCGATTGAGCCGAGAATCAGGATTCCGATGACACCTATTCCGGACTGTGCGGAGAGAGCAACCATCGCTGCGATGTTTGTTCCAAAGCAGTTGGACTCTCCAGCGACCGACACGTCGCAATCCGTCGCGCCGTTGAGAATCCAAATCGAGAACGCATCGGCAGCGGTCGTCGCGAGAGTGATGACCGCGAGCCCTGTTCCCGAGACCACAACGAGCGTAATGAGCGACTGGATCAGATCCTTGCCCGGCTGCGCGCGTTGCTCCCACGCCATCCGAATGCCCCCGATGATCACCGAGAAGATAGCCAGGCCCCCGACGTAGTACCAGAGCGAGTTCTGCAAGAACCCGACGGTCGTCGAGGACCCTTCGGGCGCATTCGCTCCCAAGAGCCCACCCACGAGCGCGGACGCGCCAGAGATGAGCAGGATCGCTATGAAGATCACCCCGAGAGTGCCCACATGACGGAACCCCTCACCCCGACGGCTCCGAAGAGCGATCATCGCGCCGAGGGCAATTATCGAGAGAATCGCGAGGGCGAGACCGATGTACGTTACGTACCCGAGGATCGTCGAGAACTGTTCTGAGCCAGGGTTATTCGTGGGGAGCCGGGTCGTGCCGTCGCCAGCGGTGAGAACGGGGGTCGGCACGGCGACCCACATCGTCCCAATACTCGCCAGAGCCTTCCCGAAACCTTCCAGAACGCTGTTAGCCAACTCCTGAACGGCATCGTTCGACGCATTCGCAACGAAGTCGTTGGCTCCATCAGAGACGCACGCAATAGGGTCGGTCAGCCAATTGCAGTCGCTGGCCACTATCAGACTCCTGACCAGGGGATATATCCCCCGAGGTTTTCAAGTGGCGAAGATGCAAAAGGTGGCTGACCCTCATCGGAAAGCGCGATTTTCCAATCCCCGTCGACCCAGTGCAGAACGGTAGGAAAACTGACCAGCGCTCCGCCCTGAGAAGTTACGGCCCAGGCCACGTCGATAACGGCCTCCTGGCCGTCGAATGAGTTGACTTTGAAGCCGGCTACTTGCAGTCGCGCGCTGGAAGGTGTCGGTGTTCCGCCCGACGCGGCTATCGCTGCATCCTTGCCCGCACCTGGTTCGATCAGTTCGGGAAGCTTGGGAACATTCCGACTATCGGATCCCAACGCTACGTATGTGACGGCAGCAAAGAGCGCCCCTTCAGCGGTGTGTGAATAGCAGGTGCGGAATCCATCTTTGATGACTCCGGGCCCGGCTCCCTTGGGAGCGGTTGGTGCGGCTACCGTGCCAACGAGCTCCCACTCGTTACCCGGGGCGGTCGTGAGGGAACTCGACTCTTCGTACCCAGAGAGGCCGCACGCGCTTTTGTCAGCGGCGTTCCCTCTGGGCTCAGCCGATGTTGAGGGGGCTGTTGTCGGTTGTGCGGTGTTATCGCCTGAGCCGCGGTTCAGTGACGTCACGAGGACGATGATCGCGGCGAGGACGATGATTCCGACGATGATGGCGGCGGCGATGAATCCGCGTCTGGAGAACGGGTTTCTTTGTTCGGTGTTCGTCATGCCTCAGTCCTTCGCGCGATAGATCAGTGTTTAGGAGCCGGAGATGAATCCGACGAGTGCGGTTGCTGCGCCGATGATCATGACGCCGACGAGGATGCTGACAAATGTTTTGACGTGTTCGCCGCCTTCGCCGCGGCGGGAGTTGAACATGAACATCACGGCTACCGCGATCAGGGACAGGATCGCGGCGATCAGACCAACCCATTTAGCCCAGGCGAGGATCGTGCTGACTGCTTCGAACCCGGGTGGGGCCAGTGGTTCCGGGTCGGGAAGAGCGGTGAGTAGTTGGCCGACCGTGGTGAGCGCGTGTGCGGCGGCGAGGGAGAGGGACATTGAGAGACCTTTCAGTTGTGAGTGGGAGCGCCTGTCGGTGCGAGGGAGAGGTCGGTGAAGAGTGCACGGAATTCTTTGGGAAGCGGCGCCGTCGCGTCCGGGGGTCCGAGGCGCCACGCGTTGACCCAGGGCAGGTTCCACACATGGGGGACGCCGCCGGCAATGACCTGTTCCAGGTGCTGGAGATGCTTGGGTCGGCGCCCGGGGGCGTCGGCGATGAGTGCCAGGCCGGCGAGTTGTACGCCGTCGCCCAGTGTGTTCGCTGCCCATTCTGTGGCGGCGTGTTGTGCCTTGATTAGGCCGGCGTAGTTCGTCCGTGCCACCAGTACGACGCGATGCGTTGTGCCGGTGGTGCTGGGAATTGGCCAGGCGTGATCGCAGGGCCGAGTGCCGGCTGTGAGGGCGGCGAGGGTTGATTCGCCTGCGCCGCCGTGGACGCCGAGCCACCAGATCGTTGCTGGCCAGGCGGCGTCGCGGCGGGGCAGCCGGTCAATTCTGTCGGGGAGCGGGATGCCAGTTTGCGGCGCGGTCGCGCCGTGACCTTCGTCCCGTCGCGTGGGAACGGGCGTGGAGCATTCGGGTTCTTCGGACGGGTTGGGGCCAATGAGCCACCGGTTCACACTCGTGCTCATACGGCTTCCCCCTCTGTCCTGATTCATGCTCATTCGTGTCACTCACATAGACTCGTCTTCTACCCCGCATTAAGGGTTCTCAGCGCCTTGTATTCATAGTACCTGTGTGATGCGTAAATATACTTTTATGCACTCATCTGCCTCATTGTTCGGTTACGCTCGGAGGGTGGACGAGACAACAGCGCTGATGATGTGGCCCGACTCGATGCTGCGCCGCTATGGCGACATGCTCAGCGTGGCCGACGTCTCGTGCGTGCTGCGGTTGGAGCCGCGGAACGTTCGCTGTTTGCTCACGAGTAGTGATGCGGCCATCAGGTTGCCCGGGGTGAAGATCGGCAAGAGCTGGCGGATTGCGCGCGATCAGCTGCGCGCGTACCTGATCGGTCATCACAACGAAGACTCCGCACTCAGTTCAGAGGACGACGAGAGAGGCCCTACGTCATGATCGACACCGTTCCCACCTTCCCCAGAATTGAGGCCACCGTTGCGGCCGATGCGACGGGAACCGTCGCGATCAACGGAGCGATGCGGTCTCTGTCCGGCGCGGATGAACAGGCGGTGCGGGCGGAAATTCTCACCCTCGTCACGGTGACGGCCACCGACATGGGTCGCCCGGTTCGTTTGAATACCCGTGACCCGCTCGGGGAACAACTGCTCGCGGTCTACCCCGACGGTCACGTAGAAGCACTCTCGGATCTCGATGCTGCAGCAGCGGTACGCGCGCCCCTTTCCGCTCCGGTACCTGGCCCGCGCACTCCGGCCGTGGAACCGGACCTTAACATTGCTTCGCGCCCTGAGCACCCAGAGCCTCCGGAGCGCCCAGGGGACCCACCTGGACGTCTGACACTCAAGGACTTTCTGCAAACTCAGCCAGCTGCCCGGGTCGGGCCGGCCGAGATGGGTTGGCAAGGCACCGTGCGCCGGCTGACGGGCGGCCTAGTCTCGGTCGGTCCTGGCGTCGCGGAACTCACGCACCGGAGCGCGATTGATCGCGTCCAGCAGAGCCTGCGTGGGCCCCGAACCGTCGTCGTCATCAACCCCAAGGGCGGCGCCCACAAGACGACCGCGACGCTCCTGCTCGCGGCGACGTTTGGCACCTATCGCGGTGGCTACACGCTCGCGTGGGACAACAACGAAACCCGTGGAACGCTCGGATGGCGGGCACAGCCCGCCCGCCACAGCAACACGGCCGTCGATCTGCTCCGCGATCTGGACCGTTTCAACGACCTCCGCAGTGCCCGGGTGGGTGACCTCGATAATTACGTTCGCTCGCAGGGATCCACCCAGTTCGACGTGCTCGCCTCCGACGAGGATGCGGCCGCATCCTCGACCATTGACGGCCAGGCGTTCAACGAGCTGCACACCACCCTGAGCCGGTTCTACCGGGTCATTGTTGTCGACACCGGCAACAACATGCGGGCCTCCAACTGGGAAGCCGCGCTCGACGCCGCCGACCAGCTCGTCATCGTCTCCACGATCCGTGAGGACACCGCAGCTAGCGCCGCGTGGCTGGTTGATGGATTGTATGAAAAGGGTCACGAGGAGAAGGTGCGGAATGCAGTCACCGTTCTCGCGTCCCCGTCGAAGGTGGCGGACCCGCAGCTGAACCGCCGGTTGCACGGCCACTTCGCGTCCCTGACTCGCACCGTGCTCGACGTGCCGCACGACTCGTCACTGGTCGACGGGGGAACGCTGAGCTATGACGCTCTCGCCCCGGCGACGCGTGAAGCGTGGCTGCAGGTCACCGCGGCCGTCGCGGACGGGCTGTGAAGCGCGCACTGGTCGCCGCTGTGCCCCTCACCCTGGCCCTCGCTCTCACTGGATGCGTCGGCGGCGCCGCGGTGTCGCCGACCGTTGCCCCGTCGACGGGCGCGAGTAGCGCACCGTCGACGCCGACAGGAACCGCAGTACCGCGGGCTCCCACCGACGATGCGAGCGTGCTCCCTGTGCCCGAAGCGGGAACGGACAGTCGGGCCGACGCGATCAGCGCAGCGGAGAAGGTCGTGACGACCTTCGGGCAGCCCACACTCGATGCGTCGACGTGGATGAACAACCTGTACCCGCTCCTTACCCAGGCGGGCGCGGCGGCGTATGAGGGCACTGATCCGGCGAAGGTCCCCGTTCACCAGGTCGCTGGTGCTGGCATCATTCTGGAAGGCTCCACCGAGGTTGCGTTGATCGTTCAGGTGCCCACGGACGCTGGCCTGTATAACGTCAGCTTGAGCCGTACGGGCGCGTCTGCGCCGTGGCTCGCTGACCGAATCCGACCCGCACAGGGGTAAGGGTGGCTGACGCAAAAGGGAAGGGCGCGCTGATCCTCATTGGTGCGCCCGTCGCGCTGGTCGCGACGGTGTTCCTGCTGATCGTTCTCGTGTTCTCCGGCACGGCAGCGACCGCCGTGTGCACGGGGCCACCCGGCACGGTCGACCCCGAGACGGTGCCTACCGAACCTGTTGCCGGTTACTCCGGGGATCAGTTGAAGAATGCTGCGTACATCATGAACGCGGCCAGCACCCTCGAACTCGACCGCACCGCCCAGGTTCTCGGGGTGATGACGGCACTGGGGGAAAGTTCACTCGTGAACGTCGGCTACGGCGATGACGTGAACGGCGTCACCAACCCTGACGGCACCCCCACCTGCTCACTGGGCTTGTTCCAGCAGCAGTGGTGCCTGGGCTCCTGGGGAACCCCGGGCGACGTGATGGACCCAGCCCATGCGGCGACGGCGTTCTTCGAGCGCCTCGTCGGCGTTGCCAACTGGCAGAGCCTGGAACCCACCATCGCCATTCACAAAGTGCAGGGCAACGCCGACCCGTTCCACTACGAGACGTTCTTCGGCGCGGCAGACCACATCGTGACCGCTCTCGCCGGGGACGGTGCCACGGGCGGTGGCTGCGCCAGCGGCACCATCGCCATGCCGCTGAGCCCCGGTTTCAACATGACCGACGACTACGGCCCCCGGGAGAGCCCGATCGCAGGGGCGAGCAGCTGGCACCCCGCCTCTGACCTGCAGCATTACCCGAACCCGTGCGGTGACCAGATCTACGCCATTACCGGCGGAACCGTCACCCTCATTTCGGGCTACCAGGTCTCTATCAAATCACCGGACGGTTACACCGTCTCCTACCTCCACATGAAACTTTCCGACGTGTCGGTCAAGGTCGGAGACGCCGTCACGCCTGGCCAGCCGATCGCGCTCGTTGGCAACGAGGGACCCTCCACCGGATGCCATTTGGACCTTCGGATCAACACGGCGGGCAGTACGAACGAAGCCGTGAACACCCTCACAGCTGGTGAGGATCTAGGCGGCCCACCGGCATCGACGGGGTTTGTGAACCCGGAGGATTACTTCACGCTGTTCGGCATGGAACTCTGTCCCGCCGATAGGTGCACGAGGCAGGATTCATGACTCCGAATCAGGCGCGCAGCCTCCCTGGCATAAAAGCGGGGGTGACCTGCTGGAATAATGCCATAAGTGGTTCAGATAACGATGCTGATATCCCTGACACCAGCCCGGCCCGACCCGTTGACCGTTTACCGTATATCCGAACCGGATTTCCTATGAAAAGACACCGCCCCTGATGGACGATGAATACTGGGACACCTACCCAGAAACTTTGACGACCGCCGACGTGGCGAAGATCCTCCGCGTCGGGAAACCCGCCGTGTTCGCCCGACTTCAAAGCGGCGTCATCCCGGCGCACCAGGTTGTTGGATCCTGGATCATCTTCAAAGCCGAGGTTCGTGCGTGGCTTGACTCCACCAGCAACCAGGTGCCTGACGGCCCACCGGCCCCCGTCGACGTGCTCGCCGCCTACGGTGACGAACTGAGCTTCCGCGACCTCATGGTCCTCTTCGACAAGACGAAGCCCACCATCTACCGATGGCTACAAACCGGCGAGATACCCGCGTACCACGTCGGAATCCGCTGGATCATTCACAAGACACAGTTACGCCAACGACTCCGCGAAACCAGCAACCAGCGTGTCGACGATGAATAGCATCCGACACGCCGGAGCAGATGTCGTTTCCTTTAACGAAAGCATGCGCTTTACTGGACCCATGGCACGGATAAACCGAGGGCGACCTAGCAAGGGTGATCGCGACGCGTTCATGACCAAGCCTGCGCGTCCAGTTGGTGACGCTATTCGGCACAACGCCGAAGAGCTCGGCATGACTTACGGCGACTACATCGCCTCAATTCTCGCCCACGAGCTCGGCATGCCCGAGCACGCGCCGATGCCCCCACACTCCAACGACGAGGAGCTGCCCATCAACAAGGCCAGTTAAACGAAAGAGCCCGCCGCTTCCGCGACGGGCTTATCCAAGTTTCGTAGCTCAAACCCTCACAAGCTTCCAGGCAACGAGGTTCGAGCTAATCAAAATCACCAGCCCTCACGGGAGGTTCTTTTGCGCCCCCAAGAGATGAATCGAAGGAGATGACCCCATAGTAACCGATGTATACCGTTTTGACGGTGATTCCGCTATTGGAACTCCGTTGGGCGTGTCTTCCGACCGGTGGACTGCCTGGGATTTGACGCGCCGCATCAGTCCGCGCGACCAGGTTCGCGTCATGGTGCGCGAGGCCGACGGCCAGTTGCACATCAACCAATACCCCCGTTTGTACCGGGTCGGGCCGGACGCACCCACGACGCCGTGGTGTATCCGCCTGGCCGATGCCGCGCACCAGTTCCGGTTGCTCTGCTTCGACTTTGACGCGAAGACTCCGGACGCCGTGGAGAATGCCGTCGACGACTGTGACGCCCTCTCCGGTGTTCTCGATGAACTCTCGATCGTCCACGTCGTCTGCCAGTCGTCGGCGGGCGGTGGCCGACATGTCTGGATCGGCGTTGCTGGTGGGGCTTCCCCCGCGATCGTCGCCGCTGTGGCGAGAGAGGCCCACGCGACCTACGACACCCTCGACCACGGCATGTTGCTGAACCCGGCCGAGGGTGCCGCGCGTCCACCCGGAGCTCCACACCGGGACGGCAGCACCTCAACCGTGCTCCGCGGTCGCGCCGACGTCCTCGCGGCGCTTACAACGACGCCTGGAGAACTGGAACGGCTTGCCGTGGTGCTCGGAGAGCGTAAACCGGCTCTCCGGCATGTTGACACACGGCCCTCTGGCCCTGTCGATGGTTCGCACCGTACTCACCGGGACCTCAGCAAGACGGGGGAAGGCCACATGGCCACCATTGATGGTGGTAGCAACCCGTCGTGGACGGGTTTCATGTGTCTGTTGACGGCGGCCAGCGCCGGATGGACGCTCGGTGACGCCCTGCACGCTGCCAAGACTGCCCCCGGTATGGAGCACTTCCGCACGAAGAACACGGGGCGCGGCACGCGTCGGCCTCGCAGCGTGGGCGAGGCCCTTGAGCGTCTGTCCCGTCAGTGGGCCAAGGCGCAGCAGTATGCGGCGCTCCAGCGCCCGCTCCCCGCCGCACGGGAACCCCAAGACCTCACCGAGCTGGGCGCGATCGTCACCGACGTCGACGACCTCCTGACCCGCCTCCGCGTCAACGGCGGGCGGTGGGGACGCACCGAAGCGGCCATTTCCCAGCGCACCATCCTGATCGCTCTGGCCTACCTCACCTTGCAGACCGGGAAGCACGCTGTCGCGGCGTCCATCCGCGACCTGGCCCTGATGTCAGGCCTGGGCCGGACGACCGCAGCAGACGCCCTCCACGCCCTCAGCGAGGCCGGATTCATCCAGGAGGTGCGAAGTTCTGATGGCGGGAATGCCGCCGAATGGGAGCTAACCGGAAAGTTTTCCACAGCCTCTGGCACAGTCCGGTCACAACCATCTAATAACCCCCGCCCCCCTCCCGAACTCTTCACGCTCCGGGCCGAACTGGTGCGCACTATTGAGAACCAATTGACCGACCAGCTCCACGACCTTTTCACTCGTCGGGGACTGGGTCACCTCGCTGGCAGGATCTACACCCTCCTCCGCGAGCACGCCGCCCTGACGATCGACGCTGCTGCTCGGCTCCTGGGGGTTTCCTCCCGCCACACGGCCACGATCCTGAGTCGACTCCGCCGACACCGACTCATCATCAAACACGTGGAGGGGTGGGCTCGATCACGCCGGGACTTGCGCACCCTGGCGGCTCGGGTTCTGGGTGTGGAGGGGATGCTGGACGCCCGGCGTGATTTGTATGAGGCGGAACGGGTGGTGTGGGCGTGGTGGCAAGCCGAATACGCCACGATGACCAGCACCCCGAGGCAGCGGCCGCGCCGGCCCCACGTGTCGAGCCGACCACTGTTTGAGGCCAGCACACCAGGTGAACGGGTCTGGCCCCGCTATCCGCGCTCACCGGATGGTCGGGCCGACCACCACCAGGCCCGCGAATATGTCGACGAAGGGGTCCTCAACCCGGAGAACCGCTGGCAGCTCTCCGCCGCATAAAACTCGGGGTCTGACCAGTTGGAACAGTGGTTGGCGCTAATCGAGTTCAGGGGGTGCAGAGACGATTACCGATCTGAGGGCGTGCGATTACGGGAACTCTTAGCGTGCTATTTATTCCGTTTCGTGAGCTGGCTCCAATGTCTTCACTATGGTGAGGGTCATGACATCTGTGGTGGGCCGAATCAGGGAGACTAGACAGCCGCGCGGCGGCTACATCCATCCCCGAGCAATGGAGGCGATCCAGCTTGGGGACGGCGGCACTCAACCGGTCAACCACAAGCTGGAGAATGTTCGCCCGGCCACGGTGGGGTCGGCGGTCGACTACCTGTCGCGTCTCGCGAATGGTACTGAGCCGGGAGACGCCTTTCGTATCCCGATCCTAGGCACCATAGAGCTGCATTATGGCGCGTTGATCAGCAACGGGCTTGATGTTGAGAGGCTGAGTCGATGGGTCGACGTTGACTATCTGCGCGGTGAACCTTCAGTCGAGCAAATGGAGCACCTTTCCGACGCTCTGGCTCGGTTGGAGGCCCTGCGGCCGGGCGTTATTCCTGAGGATGACGCGATCTGTGCGGCTGTGCACTTGGTGGGTTACGACGTCGCGAAGCGCGATCCGGATTTCTATGAAGGCAAGCACGCGGTTCCTGATGCGGTCACGATTGCACATATCCGCACCATGGTGGAAAGGGCTGTGGCTTTTTTCGCCGAGTATGGTCCGGTCACCGAAGACGGCTTCAGGCCGGTCAACGTGTTGTCGAGGACAGAGCTGGTGGACTCGGGCGACGGTGACTTCCTCACCGCAGACACGCTGTGGGACTTCAAGGTGTCGGTGAGCCCGCCGACGAAGGACCACACATTGCAGCTGTTCATGTATCTCATCATGGGTCAGCGCTCGGGCCAGGAACAGTTCGAGCAGATCATGCACCTCGGGATTTTCAACCCCCGGTTGAACACGGTGTATCAGATTGCACTCGACGAGGTTCCCCCCGAAGTCGTGCGAGAAGTTTCCAGCGACGTGATCGGCTACGCGTACGCATAGGGGTGGCTTGTGAAAAAGTGAAATATCCGACGCTAACATTCCCCTCGGGCCGTGCACACGAGACGCCAAGTCCGCAACAACCGCTAGCATCGTGGCCATGAGCGACGAAGCAGAGCCGATGAGTATGACGGTGTACCCGAAGGTGGACGGCACTTGGTGGGCCCGCGTCTGGAGCGCTTCAGGCGAGGTCATGTATGAGGCGCCGACCAGATGGAACGGGGAGGGCGGATTTTACAATACGGGACTCGATTTCGTGGTCGCGCACATCCCGCCCAGGTATGCATACAAGGGCTCAGCGAGCTGGGAGCAGCTCGACGACGGTTCCTTCACCACCGTCCTGCATCGACTACTCCCGGGCTTCAGCTAAGGATGCTCATCGTTGCGGCAGAATTGCCTGGCCTTGACCCCGGAGAGTGGACACGGGTTAAGCGGCGAGTTGGATCTCTGCGGCCTGTGACGAGTATTGCAGCTCGAAGTCCACAGGCGTGACGTGCCCGATCGAGGAGTGGCGACGGCGGCGGTTGTAGCAGTCCTCGATCCACGCCGCGACGTCTCGAATCGCCCGATCCCGGGTGGGCCAGATCCGTCGGTAGTAGAACTCCGTTTTGAGGGTCGCGAAGAAGCTCTCGGCCATGGCGTTGTCCCAACAAATTCCGGTGTATCCCATGGACCGGGTGATGCCATTCGCGGCGGCGAATTCGGTGATCTGTGCCGAAGCGTATTGGGTGCCACGGTCGGAATGGAAAATCACCGTCTCCGGGCGGTCCCCGCGCAGCACCATGGCCATCGTGAGGGCATTCTGGATGAGGTCGGTGCGCATATGGTCGGCGATAGCCCAACCGATGACTCGGCGACTGTGGGCGTCGATGACGGTCGCCAAATACACCCACCCCTCCCACGTCCTCAGGTAGGTGATATCGCCGACCCAGACCTGGTTCAGAGCGCCGGTATCCCACTTCCGTTTCACGGCGTCCACTGGGTAAGCGTCAGCGTGGTCGATGATGGTCGTCGACTTCCATTTCTTCGGGCAGATCCCCGCCAAACCCAGGCGTTTCATGGTTCTGGCAACGGTCTTGCGGGAGATGATCTCCCCGTCAGCACGCAGGTCGACGAGGATCCGCGGTGCCCCGTAGACCTCGTCAGAATCGCCGTGGAAGAAGGTGACTTTTTGCTCGATATGTTCCCGCCGGATGGCCGCCGGCGAGGGCGCGCGGTCCATCCACGCGTAGTAGCCAGAGCGGGAGACCTCGAGGAGACGGACCATGCGGGTGATGGTGAAGTTGGTCTTCTCCGCCAGCATCAGTTCGAACGCTTGCCGTTCGTATCCGATGCTTCCTGGGCGAAGAAGATGGACGCTTTTTTTAGAAACGCCCTGTCCATCTTCAGATCCGCGTTTTCCTTCCGCAGCCGCAGCAGCTCCGCCCTCTCGGACTCCGTCACCTCCGCTTGTCCGGTCTCGTTGCGGGCCTTGAACGCGGTCACCCAGCGGCCCAACGTAGCCTCGTTGATGCCGAGCTCGCGGGCGACGGTCGCGACCGCTCTGCCGGTGGTCATCACCAGCTTCACGGCCTCGTCTTTGTACTCAGGGGTGAAGTCCCGACGTGATCTTGCCATAGTGAACATTCTCTCTTGTGAGGTGTCCACACAACGGGGTCAGGGCCAGCCCCGGTTCACAGCCAAGACGTTGATCGCGCATGTGGGGGTGTCTCTCCATGGGAGGAAACCTTTACTTTGGCGCGTACAAGGCAATTGATACAAGGTGACCCTTGTATTTCCGGGCTACGCGGAATCTCAAACTGGCGTCTTGTGAACGATCGTTACCGAACGTCACACGCCACAAATCCTTAGCGTCGGATATTCGATGAATTCACAAGCCACCCCTTCTGGACCGGCACCGCGCCGAGCTGGCTGAGCTCACCGACCAGCACGCCTACTGGGAAGCCGTTAGAGCCGCGCAGATCGCCATGGGCCAGGCGACTGGCCACAGCCGCGACACGATCAAGAAGGGCGACCGGGTGAAAATTCGCGGTCAGTGGCGCGAAGTTGTGCGCGCCAACCCCAAAACAGTCAGCGTCACCACCGGCTACAGCTGGACCGACACCACGCCCTACGCGGAGATCCAGGAACACCAACGACCCCGGCTCGCTCGCCCGCGGTCGGCCCCGCAGGACCGGCCGTGAGGGGGACGGCGCCCCCTCACACTCCCCCACCAGGTGAACCCAGCCGACGGCCGGCCCCACAGGGAAGCGGCTGCGCCGCTGGCGTTCCCATTCAAGACTTTTCTTCCCTTGGTGTCCGGTCATCGTAGTTCGCTCCATGCCTACGCACCCGCACTCTCGGACGCGGGCGCACTCCCTTACTTCGCCCGAGACTGCGGGCGCTGCGGCACTCCCGCTCTCAATCGATTCTCTCGCCACCAAGGGCAGAAAAACGGTGGACGACAACACAACCACTGCCCACGAGAGCCGGAACCCCGCGCAACTCACCAACTCAGGAGAGAGAACCCCATGACCACCACCATCCGCAGCGTCAAGATCAACCCGACCGAGACCATCACCACCCTGAACCTGACCCCAAGCAGCATCGGGGCAGGCATCAGCGCCGCCATTGGCTGCTCCATGTTCGACGTCGTCGGCTTGACCGACAGCATCGACTTGTTCGTCGACGACGAAGGACTCATCAACGGCTCACCACTGAACCTGCCCGCAACAGTGCTCGCCCACCTCCTCGGCAGCCCCACCGTCATCTTCGGCACCGCCATCGCCGTCAGCGTCACCCCCGACGGCGAAACCATCGGCCTCACCGACTCCCAGTTCACGAGGATCCAAAAGGCACTCGCTCAGAAACCCGACGACAGCACCATCGACACACTCGTCGAGAGCTTGTCCCCCTTCCCCACAGTGGTCGGCATGCTCCGCAACATCTAGCCACAACCACCGGCTGGCCCGCGAGGCCAGCCGGTGAGGGTGACCCCTCACACTCCCCCGGCGCCCGCCACGGACAGCGATTGGTGCTGGGTGTTTCGGGCTTGTGCACGCGTTGAAATGACAGTATTACGGGTAATAACTGTATTACTGCTTTTAGCAGCAATAATGGCGATAGTGTTAATGCTGCTATTGTGTGTAATGTCAGTAAAACAGTATTGCCATTTATGGTGTTAATGACAGCATTAACGGTATTGTCAGTATTGACGTCAAGAGAAATGAGCATGTATGCCTCCGGCACTCGATCGCACCGCGTTGGAACGCGTTATCGCTGTCATCAACGGCAAGGGAGGAGTCCTCAAGACAACTCTCACCGCCAACATCGGCGGCATGCTCGCGAACAACGGCTACCGAGTCCTGCTCGTGGACCTCGACCCGCAGGGCAATCTCGCTGAAGACCTCGGGTACACCGACGATGAGAGAGACGACACCGGACGAGCACTCGCACAAGCGCTCATGTTCGGCGGGGGAGCAGCACCCATCAGAGAGGTCCGGCCGAACCTAGATGTCTTTGCCGGAGGGCCTGCGCTCGACCAGGCCACGGCAGGACTCTCTGCAAAGGCAAACAAAGACCCAGACGGCGCCAAGCTCGCCGTCGCGCATCTACTCGCCCCGCTCGCCGGCGACTACGACATGATCCTCATCGACTGCCCACCCGGCGACGAGACCCTCCAGACCGCCGCCGTCGCCGCTGCCAGGTGGGCACTCGTGCCTGTGAAGAGTGACAAATCAAGCCGCAAGGGACTCGGCGCCGTCGCTGCACGCCTCGACGCCGTCCTGGGAGTCAATCCGACCCTCGACCTGCTGGGCGTCGTTCTCGTCGACGTCGGCACATCCGCTCACGTCGTCCAGCGCGAAGCTCGCGAACACATCGCGGAGCTCTTCAACGCTGACAACAACGTCGTCTTCACCGCCACGGTCCGTCATAGCGAAGCAACCGCCCAGGCCACAAGAGAACGGGGCCTCCTCGTCCACGAACTCGACGCGCAGGTGCGAAAGGGCCCGAAGTGGTTCGAGATCCGCCGAGGCGAAGCCCAGGCACAGGCTCTCGCACCACGGACAGCCTCATCAGTCGCAGACGACCTGCAAGCCATCACCCAAGAAGTTGTGGCCCGAATCACCGCGGCCGAGAGCCAGAAGGCCCTCGCATGAGCGACGACACCCCCAACCGACAAATCGGCGGCCTAGCGCACCGTGCCAGGACTCCCGACTTGAGTCGTCTGCAAGCAAGGAACCGAACTGAACCCACACCGCAGCCCGTTCAGCAGCCCAAGGTGTCCAAGCCTGCTGCGGCTCCGGCACGGAAGTCTGCCCTTGTGGTAGAACCGACCGCGAGGATGACCACGTACTTGTCTGCGCAGACCAGATATCGTGCGCGCGCAACGTACCGGGCTACGAGCCACCTCGAGGGCGACAAGAGTTGGTCTGACTTTGTCGAACGAGCGATCAAAGCCGAAGTGGAACGCAGAGAACTCCTGCACAACGCAGGGGAGCCATACGAAGGCGATAGCTCGCCGCTGCCGGTCGGGCGACCGCTCAGCTAATCAGATGTTTATCTGATGTAGTGTGTGGGTATGAGTACCGCGACATTCACTGACCTTTTGCGTAAGCCCAAGGAGGTCTTGGCTCACATCGATGAGGGTCAGGTCCGGATCACCCGCCGTGATGGTGACGATCTCGTGATCCTGCGCGGGCACGATCTCGACGTCCTCGAGAACGGTGTCGCCCTGTCGAGTCGCCTCATTCGGGCGATCGGCCGGAACAAGGGCGACGTCGCGGCCGCGCTGACTGATCTTTTCGCTTGGACGGGGGAATTCACCCCGGGGGAGCTCGCCGCGTACGCGGCCGAGATCGAGCAGCTCGTTTATGCCGCTAGCGAGCTGGGCACGTTCGAGCGTCTGCTGCGGGCGCAGCAGGAGTGGCAGGAAACGGCGCTGGCGTACGCGATGGGCATGCGACTCGTCGAGCCCATCGAGCTGCCCGCCGCCCCGGTCCGCGTAGAACGCCCGTAAATGGCGGGGAAGCGTGGCATCGCGGTTTCGCGGCCGATCAAGGGCACCGAATACGAGATCTTCTTCGGCAACACTGCAGCCCAACGCGGGTGGACCGATTTGAAGGCGTCCGCGAAGAACGCCCTCACGGACGCCTATGACTATCTCACTGCGCATCCCGCGCAGTACGACCCTGATCGCTGCTACCAACTCCGAGGAGATCTCTCCACAGTCCTGGTCGATGGCGTGGCCCTGCCGCAGTGGCAGTACAAAGTCACTGACGGTGCTCGCCTTTGGTACGCCGTTGACGAGCCCAACGCGAAGGCGAAGACGCCAGGACGCGTGTACATCACGAAAGCCGCGACCGGCCACCCCAACGAGACGGACTCGAAGAAGAACTTCCGCTAGCCGCCACGAAACGCCAACACCGCCGGCGCCAAGATCCACCAGGAGCCCGGCCTGTCGACGAATCCTCGCCGCGACGTGGGGGCGCAGTGGGGGATTTGGGCTGGCGGTCTACTTCTGCTTGGGGCGTGCCGTCTGTGCTTCGGCGCGGTCGGCGCGGGTGCGCTGGTCACGTTCGCTCGTGCGTGACTGGTCCAGGTCGGCGCGCAGCTGGGTGAGTTGCTGCTCGAGGGCGTCCCGCACGTCGGTGACGCGCTGCTCGGCGTAGGAACGCTCCCTGGCGGCCTCGGCCGTGGCACTGTCGCGTTCGCTGGTGACCGTGGCTAGGCGCCCGGTGAGTACGAGCGTTTCCGTCCGGGCGCTCTCGCGCTCCGTCCGGGTCTGGTCGAGCAGGTCACGGGTGCTCGAAGCGTCCGTCTCTGCTCGCTCGGTGCGCGCCGCGGCGGCGTCGGCCTGCGCGGCCGCGGCGCGCGCGGCTGCCAGGGCCTCGTCCTTGGCTGCTGTGGTCGTTGTGACGAACTCTTGGGCCTCGGCGAGCTGTGCCGTCGTGGTCGCGTTCTCGACGGTCAGAGCGTCCATCTGGGCAGCCAGGCTGGCAATCTCTGCGGTCGCGCGCGTCTCGTTCTCGCCCGCAACGACCAGGTCTCCCTCCAGGACGGCTGCCCGCTGCTCGAGCACGGACAGGGTCGTGCTGAGTTCGTCGACGTGGGCGGCTGATTCCTCGGCCGCCGCGTCGGCTTCGGCCCGCTCGGTCTCGGCCTTACGCGTGGCGGTCTCGGCACGGTTGGCGCGGGCGGCCGCAGACGCGACCTGCTCGGCCGCGTCAGAGGTGACGGCCTCGATCTGTGCTTCTGCTGCGTCGGGATCCGCGACCGTGCGGATCTCGTCGACGAGGCTGACGAGCTGCTGCTGGAGGTGCTCGACCATGCCGGCGACTTGGGCCCGCAGCACGCTGGCCCGCTGGCGGGCGGCATCGACGGGGAGCTTGTCGTCCTCGACTGTGCGCTCAACCCGGCCGGACTCGGCGCGGCGGGCCCGCCACGCGGCGGCACGGTTGTGGGCGGGGTTGGTGCAGTAGCCGGCGGGCCGGCCGACGCCGGGCGTGGCGTCCACGGGCTCGTCGCAGCCGGGGAAACCGCAGGTACGCGCGCCGGTGATCTCGGGGATACTCATACTCATATAGTACCACTCGCACGCAATACTTAAACGAAAAACGATAACGAATTACGAAATTGGGGGATCTCACTACGGTGGTGTCATTTTCCGTTCACGATTGCACAGATGTCCGTTCACGCCTGCACACCTGGTTCGGAGATCGACTGACGCGTTCTGTTCTGCTCGGTTAGCCTCTGGATTGGTCTTTGAGTCGACGTCGACAATGAGTCGCATCACAGCGACTGACGTAGCGCGTCGGATACGCTGGCGGAGTGGAGTGGACGAAGGCCTGGTTCGAAGCGCGCGGTTTCGAGGGCTGGAAGCCTTGGTGCGGACTGACAATCAACGATTTGCCCCACGAGCGCGGTGTATACATAGTCGTCGGTGACGCGGAGCGCCCCAGCTTTCTTGCCGAGAGCGTTGGCGGCCCACACAAAGGCGTCCCCCTCACAACGGACGTGACCACGCTCAACGCCGCATGGACCGGCAGCGAGGTCCTATATATCGGAAAAGCGAACGCCGGCCGAGGCCTTCGCGATCGCCTATGGGCATACGCGCGGCAGGAGCGTGGGAGCAGCGCAGGGCACTTTGGCAGACGCTACCTCTGGCAGCACCCATCATCAAGTCCCAATCTACGTGTGGGATGGAGGGAGACTGGCGAGCTTGATGCAGGCGAAGTCGAAGAAGCCCTCATCGCACTCTTTATCGAGAAGTATGGCGACCGCCTGTTCGCAAACTTGAAAGACGGCTACCGGTTCTACTCCATCGGAGGCGCGCGAGTATCTAGAAGGCTGGTTCTAGGGCACCGCCCTTCTTGTGCAGAGGAGTCGTGAGTAAAACGGTAATAATGCAGGGGAGTACGGAAAAACCAGTGTTCAACACTCGCCTGCACAACCCCGAAAACACGCAGCGCATTGTGCAAACGAGTACGGAAAATGACACTGGCGATGCCGGTCATGCGACCTGGTCAGCATGATGTGAGACGGCTGCCAAAACGACGGCCTATTTCGTAGTAGATAATCAAAGTGAGCCGTACACGCGACTTGTTTCGGGAGGGATTCACGTGGCCGTACCGTCCAAGGTGAGTGTAAAGCCGCTAAGCACGACCGAGATGAACGCGAGGGCCTCAGCGTTCGTCGCGAAGTGGAGATACGAGAGTCGCGAGCACGCCGAGTCGCAGACCTGGTGGAACGAATTTTTCGCCATCTTCGGTGTCGACCGCTACTCCACAGCAGTATTCGAGCGTTGGGCGAAGCGTGCTTCGACCGGGCACCAGGGCCGCATCGATGTCTTCATGCCGGGCGTGATGATTGCCGAGCACAAGTCGCTCGGCAAGGACGGCGGTAAGGCCGAAAGCCAGGCCGAGGACTACCTCGCGGGCGGCGACATATCAGCGGCCGAGATGCCCCGTTACATTGTGAGCACAGACTTCGCGGAAGTGCAGATTACGGACCTAGCCTCGCCCGCCGACCCGCCGTTACGCTTTCCCATCACGAAGTTGTCGCGGTACATTTCCCGCTTCGCGTTTCTCTCCGGATACAAAGCCCCGGTTCGCTCGGTCTTGGAGCAGACAGCCGTTTCCGTCAAAGCGGCCCGGCAGATGGGCAAGCTGTACGACGCCTTGCTCGGCGATCTCGACGCGAACGGCGAAGGACACGATGCCGAGCAAGCTGCCATTTTTATGACGCGCATCCTCTTTCTGCTCTATGGCGACGACGCCGACGGGCTCTGGGAACCGGACGCGTTCCGCAATTTTGTCGAGCATGCGACGGTGCCGGATGGTTCGGACACGGGTTCTCAGATTTCCCTTCTCTTCCAAATCCTCGACACTCACAAGACGAAGCGTTCGGCCCGGCTCGACGACCATTTGGCAGTTTTCCCGTACGTGAACGGTGGCCTGTTCAGCGAGCGCGTTGACATTCCGGTCTTCGACCATTCGATGCGCGAAGCGCTCCTGGCCGCAGGAAGGTTCGAGTGGAGTGATGTTTCGCCGGCCATCTTCGGAAGCCTGTTCCAGGGGATGTCCAGCCGTAAAGAACGCCGTGAGCACGGCGAGCACTACACAACTGAAATCAACATACTGAAGACGCTCCGTCCGCTTTTCCTTGACGAGATGGAGGAGAGGTTGCAGGCGGCATGGCCGTCGGTCGCAGCGCTCACCACCCTTCACAACTCGCTCGCGGAGTTTCGCTACCTGGACCCGGCGTGCGGGAGCGGAAATTTTCTCATTGTGGCTTATCGAGAAATGCGAGACCTTGAGTTGCGCCTACTCGTGCGTCTGCGTGAGCTTCAAGGCCAGGTCGACTACGCTCTCGATGGAACTTGGGAACTCAAGGTCACCCTCGACCAATTTGCCGGCATCGAAATCAACTGGTGGCCGGCGAAAATTGCCGAGACGGCGATGTTCTTGGCTGACCATCAAGCGAACCAGAAGATGGCTCTCGCCCTTGGCTCGGCACCGCAACGATTGCCCATCACGGTCGCTGCAAACATCGTTCACGCGAATGCACTGCACGTCGATTGGGCCGACGCGGTTACACCCAACGGCTCAACGATGGTCTTCGGCAACCCGCCCTTCGTTGGCCAGAAGGAGAAAGCTGCTGACCAGACAGCAGACATGCGCTTGGTTTGGGGTGCCGACTATAACGGCTATCTCGACCTCGTGACAGGGTGGCACGCGAAGGCATTGAGTTTCCTACAGGGGTCCCGCGGTTCGGCGTTCGCGTTTGTAACGACGAACTCCATCACGCAGGGGCAGCCAGTCGCTCCGCTTTTCAGGGCGATTCTGCGTGAGGGCTGGCGCATCGCGTTCGCTCACCGCACCTTCGAGTGGCAGAGCGAATCGACAGGGAAAGCGGCCGTCCACTGCGTGATTATCGGCTTCGACCGCCGGCGCGAATCGACCCCGCGACTGTTCGATTACGCGACAGTGAAGTCCATTCCGCACGAAGTGACAGTGTCTCGTATCAATGGTTACCTCCTCGACGGCCCCGACGAATACGTCGACAAGCGCCCCAAACCGCTATCAGCATTGCTCCCCGCAGTGCGCCGCGGGTCACAGGCGAGCGACTGGGGGCACCTGACCGTAATGCCGGAAGAGTTCAACCAGGTTTCGGGTGACCTGAGAGCGAAAAAGTACCTTCGTCGCTTCGTAGGCGGCGACGAGCTCATCAATTCGCTCGACCGTTGGTGCTTGTGGCTCGATGAACTTGACGCCGCAGACCTGAACGCAAGCCCGCTATTGAAGGATCGGCTCGGGAAGGTGCGCGCCGAACGCTTGGCCAGCGATAAAGCGGCGACGAAGAAGCTCGCCGACACACCGGCTCTTTTCGCTGAACGCCGGCAGCCAGACGTCGACTACCTAGGCATCCCGAACACGTTCAGCGAGACCCGCCGCTATATGACCGTCGCGCGCCTCCCGAAGTCCACAATCGCCGCGGTCAAGCTATTCACCGCGGAGGATTCCGACGGTTTCCTCTTCTCGCTCATCAGCTCGACCATGGCCCTGACTTGGCAGAAGATGGTCGGCGGCCGCATGAAGTCAGACCCCAGCTTCTCCAACACCATCGTGTGGAATAATTTCCCGCTCACTCAGCTAACAGCTACTGACCGAGAGCGCATCATCGCTGGAGGCTTAGCGGTCCTTGCCGCCCGAGCCTTGCAACCAGGCAAGAGCCTTGCATCGCTCTACAACCCGCTCGCGATGGCGCCGGAGCTAATCAAGGCCCATGACGTTCTCGACAAAGCGGTGGACAAGGCGTTTGGCTTCGCGAAGACCCCGACCACTTCGCAACGGCAGCAGCGGCTTTTCGAGCGTTACGTCGAATTGGCGCAGGCCAACCAGCTCATCGTGACGCCCACTTCCAAGCCGCGTCGCAAGACTGCAGCTGTCGCCGATCCTGTCGGAGCAGTAACCGCTACTGATAAGCAACGGCTACCATTGCGGCTCTCCTGACGTAACCTTGGGTCCGCTGGGAGAGCCCGTTTTTCCTTGATTGGTCGCGCTGATTGATGGGGTGCCGGACAGATGGGGGAGACTGAGACATGGCCCGCGCACAGATTCCAGTCAGTCGTTACGAGTTCCAGAACTTGAACGAGCGGTTCTATCGGATGGCCCCGTACCGGTACCTCGACACTCGGCTGCGTTCCCTGATCCTTACAGTGAGCGACACCGTCGACACCGCCGCCATCTGGGATGCCGGGGTTGGCTACAAAAACCTACGAATCACGGATACCGATGGTACCGATCGTAAGGAACTAGACGAGTACCTGGTACTCGAGTCGACCGTACTGCTCCACCATGCATGTGAAGCGATGCTGCGGCTCTACCTCGCACACGCATACAGGGCTGAGTGCCCATGGCTGAATCTGTCGAGCACAACGAGTCCGCGTGATTTCAAGCTCAAGGTAAAAGAGCTGGGGCGCGAACTTGACGATCCGAGCCGGGTAGCCGATGTGCTCGAAGTCTTCTCATACACCCCTAACTCCGAGGGCTTCGACGGTATAAACGAGGAGGCGTGGGAGAGCCATACGAAGGGTCTTGTTCGACTCCTCCGGCATGCTATCGAGGAGATCACGGGAAATGCCAACGCCTACAACGCAGCCAAGCATGGTCTGGCTGTCATGGCGACCGAACTCGGCGTCAAGTTCGGGGCAGACGGAGAGAACCCTCTGATCGATCACCAGGGTCCGACGATCAACTACCTCGAGATGGCAGGCAATACCGACGACCGGCACTGGCGGCTGAACTCGACTTGGGTCGACCCGATGGTGAACATGGGCGTGGGCTTCCTCGTGATGGCTCAGATCAAGAGTCTCTGGACCGTTGCTCGGGCGCATCGAAAAATTGACGAGCCCCAGATATTCCACCCGATCTCTATCGACAAGGTCGAGGCGGTATTGGAGCTCAACGCCAAGATAGGGTTCAATCTCACCGGGCTCTATGAGCGGTTGCACAGTCCGGAAGACGAGAGCCATGAGCCTGCGGAGCGCGACGAGCGCTTCATGCGACCGCAAGGTTGAGGAGACGACATCACTTTCAATCAGCCGTCTTCATCCCGGTCAGGGAGAATACCGACGTCGATAGCCGGGTGGGGCAATGCGGTGCACGTTCTACGCTTCCATTTGAAGCGTGACTGCGGGTGCCCGTAAACCGTTCGTGGCGCTATGCGCAGCCGGCGCTGTTGTTTTCAGAAGTCGTCTGCACAAGTGTCAGTATTCGTCTGCACGATCCTTACGGACGCATTCGAGATGTCCGGTTGAGGTGTACCCCAACTAGGCGTCAGGCGCTCATATCGAATATTGTCAGGATAGGGTCATGTTTTGATTGGTGGACACCCCTCCTGGCGGGGTCTTAGACTTCAATCTGACAGAACAGGGGAAAAGTCACATGACGGGTCAACGAGTTGGATATGTGCGAGTCAGCACCCTCGACCAGAACACCGTCCGTCAGCTTGCTGACGTCGACGTCGACCGGGTGTTTGAGGATAAGGCGTCGGGGAAGGATCAGAACCGGCCCGAACTCGAGGAGATGATCAAGTTCGTCCGAGATGGCGATACCGTTCTCGTGCATTCCATGGACCGCCTGGCCCGCAACCTGGATGACCTCCGCTCGATCGTGCGCCGGCTCACCGCGAAGAAGGTCCGGGTCGAATTCGTGAAAGAGCAGCTCTCCTTCACCGGCGACGACAACGCGATGGCAAACCTGCTCTTGAACGTCATGGGAGCTTTTGCTGAGTTCGAGCGATCTTTGATCCGCGAACGTCAGCGCGAGGGCATCGCCCTGGCCAAGAGGCGTGGCGTCTACCGCGGCCGCACCCCATCATTGGACGCGGCCCGCGCCGCGGAGCTGCGCGAGAAGGTCGCCGCCGGAGTGCCGAAAGCTGCGCTCGCTCGACACTTTGGGATCAGCCGCGAAACCGTTTACGCCTACCTCCGCGCCGAGGTTTGAAGGACTCTCCCCTGAGGCAGGCACCATGCCTGCAGCTAGGGGAGTGGGCGAGTTCGCGGTGCCTCGTCTACTGGCGCGGAACACGCGCCAGGGCCAACGCCGCGTAGGGCATCGCCGAAGGGCTGGCACGGCTGGCGGAGTGCAGGACTAATGAAAAACTCCGGGTCCGCCAAGGCGAAGTACCGGAGTTCCCAATTCGTGGCCCAAGTAACATGAGACAGCGGTCATCAAGGGCTTGCAGATCAATCTTAGCTCGGAGGGCGTCCTGTGGCAACGACATCGAGCGACGGGCTCTGGATAGAGGAATGGCTCAGCACCGGCCGGTTCTCCACCTACCTCACCGCCGCCGGAGGATCTCGCTCACGCGCGCTTGAGCTCTATGAGTGGAACGCAAAGCTGAGCGCGGCTTTCTTGCACGATCTGAGCCATCTGGAAGTCGGTCTGCGTAATGCGTGCGATCGCCAGCTTGCAGCGGCCACGCTCCCTGGTGACGCGCACTGGACGGATCCGGCGACACTGCTGACATTGTTTCCCGTCGTGATGAGAAAGGACCGGGCGACCGGCCGCTTGCGCGACGTCAATAAGATCGCTCGTGGCAACGTTGAGCGGGCGCGGATCAACGCAGCGACGTCACCACACACGCCGCCGATACCGGGCAAAGTCGTCGCCGAACTCATGTTCGGCTTCTGGACCTACCTCTTCGCGGACGCTCATGAGAAAACCATCTGGGTTCCTCATCTCCACAAAGCCTTCCCACCAGGGACCGACAGGAACCCGCTCAATGACGCGTTGGCCGCGCTTCGATATTTCCGAAACAGAGTGGCGCACCACGAGAACATCCTTTATGGCTCTGAAAGCGAACGTCGCCGAATTGTCTACGTCATCCGGTTGCTCTCTGCTGACGCGCTCGCTCACTTCAAAGCCAACAGCGAGGCAGCCATGATCCTGGCCGGCCGACCGTAGGGAAGCTTCTGAGACTGTCGATGAGGACGGCCGGATTGAGGCTATGTGTCCAGGAAATCCCATTCGCTACCCAAAACCCATCGCAATGCAGAGAGTTTGTCGTGCAGCATGCCCAACTCGAAGTCAGAGTAGGGGCCAATCTCTCCAGGCTCCAAATAGGTGGCTTCAACCCGGCGGCGCCCTGACCCTGCAATTTTGAGAAGCTCCTCGACCGCTTCTGGCCGTCTGAGCTAAGGAAGTTAGGACGTAGAGGTGGAGAGTCGAGGGCTACTCCGCCAGGTTTACGCCGGCGTCGGAGGCGAGCACCTTGATGAGGGCTGATGCATTCTCTTCACCATAACCCGCACTAAATGCTCGCTCGAGAGTTGAAACGGTGGCCAACGTGGCTGGCACGTGGACGCCCAGACTGTCGGCGAAGTTCCTCACCAGGTTGCCGTCCTTGAGCATGAGCTTGAGTGCGAAGTTCGGAGAATAGTCATCCGCAAGCACCGCAGAGCCTACGCCGTTAAAGATGGGCGAACGAAAATCGGTAACCTCAAATACGCCCAGCACGTCGTCAAGATTGAGTCCAGCCTTTTTTGCGAGCGAAAGTGACTCTCCAAGTGCTTCAAGCTGGGCTGCAACGACAAGATTACCCACCAACTTCATCTTCGCGCCGTTTCCGGCCGGTCCCATATAGTGCAGCGTTGCGCTGATCGGTTCCAGAACACTCTTGGAACTTTCGAACGTCGCCTCATCGCCGCCAACGACAATCCACAGGCCTCCGTTAGCGGCTTCCTCCTTCGACCCGAACACGGGCGCATCAAGAAAGCGCACTCCCCGGGCGGCAAAGGCAGCCGCCTCGACTGCGCTGGTCTCAGGGGAGATAGTCGACAGATCAATCACGATGGTTGACGCGTCGACGCTCGCCGCAATCCCCTGCGGGCTGAGAGCCACATCGTGTACAGCGACGTCGTCAGCCAGGGCGTACATAACGAACTCGGCTCCCGCTACTGCCTCCGCGATGCTCGCAGCAAGGCGAACTCGCTCCAGTACGTCGTGCGGCAGAGGACTGCGATTCCAAACCGTGATTTCGTGCCCAGCAGCCACCAGATTGAAAACCATGCCTTGGCCCATGGTGCCCATACCAATAAATGCAATTGCGCTCATGCTGGTTCCATTCGTTCGTTAAAGATCTGATTTACAGTGCTTCCCCGATCGTCGGCTCGCGGATGATGGGGTCGAAGAGATCGTCGGTGATTCCCGCTGGCATCTGCGCGAGAGAAAAAAGTTGAAAAAGCGTCTGGCGCTCAAACTCGGAGCTATCGGCAACGAGAAAGGATGATGTCGCGATCGACAGCATTCGTGCGCTTGAGATTCAGTTCGTAACCGTCGGTGTTCAGGGGTCTGGCCATGGACAGTGAGGCGGGGTTCTGGTTTCGCGGAATCTCGGGGTTTTTGTTTGGTGCAGCCTGTTAATTTTGCCCAATTTTCGATAAAATTGATTTATACAAACAGACGTTTCAAAGAAAGACGGAAGGTGGATTTCATGACGACACAACTTCCCTCCCGTTCGCACAGTGCAGGTTTGAGTTGCCCCAAAATATACCCGAGACGCCCATGTCAGGACCACTGGGACCTGTGAAGACTATTCGATTTTCTCGCAACTGATGCTGATCAATGAACTTTCGACCGCGAAGCGTGGCCACTCTGTCGAGACTTTCGAGAACGCATCCGAAGAGAGAGTCTCTTGCCAGGCATCCCAGCTTTCGACGCTAATGTCTTCCACCACGTTGTAACTGACACCGTCTCCGATCCC
The DNA here is from genome assembly GCF_002929615.1 of Cryobacterium sp. M91. Taxonomy (NCBI): domain Bacteria; kingdom Bacillati; phylum Actinomycetota; class Actinomycetes; order Micrococcales; family Microbacteriaceae; genus Cryobacterium; species Cryobacterium sp. M91. The sequence continues at coordinate 38,483 of NZ_PJJT01000070.1, forward strand.
TTGGTTGACGAGGAAAACTTCGAAGCTGTTGCATGTGGGCATCGAGTTGCAGATTGGCTGGTCTACGGTTCGAGACCATTCCTTGAATTCTTTAAGATTGACACCGGGTCGAAGGTTGTAAAAGGTAAAGATTCTCGTTGACATGTTAGGCATTCCTTGTGGTTGTAATGGTTGAACTAAGCGCTTCCAGAAACCTGAGATAGGCGGTGGCACCAGCGTCGGCCTGGCCAATTGATCGGTCCCCGGCCCAAGCGGCTCGACCTTTTCGAGACGAGAGGGTCTTGGTAGCCTCAATGCCCTCTCGAGCAGCAACTGTCATGGCGTTTAGGACATCGGTGCCTGTGGCATGTGCTTCGTGACCGGCTGTAACGCTGGGAACGAGAGCATCGAGAATTGTCTTGTCGCCGATCCCCGATTTTCCTGCATGGGATAGCGCCCCTGCTGCTGACTCCGCAAACTGTAGAAGTGTAGATGACGATATCTCGGAATCTTCGTTGAGGAGTTTGGTAGCTTTCGCGATCGCGATCGATACGAGGGCCGCGAACGTCGAAGGATTCGCGACGCTGATCGTCTTTCCCGTCAACACGAGTACCTCACGAGGCGATATGCCCGGATCGAGCTGTCCAAGCGAGGAACGGATCGCTCTGCTTGACTCGCGGATCGTTACACCTAGATCGCCGTCGCCGACCACAGCATCAAGTTCTCTTAGTTCCTCTTCGCTTGCCTCGAGCTTCGCGAACGCAGCCACAATGTGCCCCGAGAGCTCCTTCCCGTTCATAGCTTGCTCCGTATGAATGGCGACAATGCTTCGTCGGCGAGCAGCGGACGAAGCACATCGTCCAGGTGCAACACGGTTATAGACGCTCCAGCCATTTCCAGACTTGTCGAATAATCGCCGATGTAGCTTCGCTCGATTTTGAGCCCAGCATCCGCAGCCAGTAAAGAGAGCCGACGAAACATTAGATAGAGCTCTTCCAACGGTGTACTACCAAGCCCATTGATGAGAACGGCTATAGAATCACCATTCTCAAGCTTGAGGTCATCCGCGATTCCCTGAAATAGTTCGGTGGTGATCGAATCCGCGTCAAGTAGCGGTGTTCGACGAGTGCCTCGTTCGCCGTGGATACCAATTCCGATCTCCATCTCACCCGGTTTAAGGGTGAAGGTAGGTTTTCCAGCCGCGGGGAGAATCGCCGGGGAAAGACCCACTCCAAACGAAGCCATTCGGTTCACCGCATGGGTGGCAATCTCGGTAACTTCTTGAAGGGATGCGCCGCGCTCGGCAGCGGCCCCAGCAACCTTATACGCGAATACGAGCCCCGCTACGCCTCGGCGCGTCTCTCGACGGTCGAACGGCGCCGATGCCAGATCGTCTGTCACAACGACGGTTCGTACTGCGATTTCTTCTTCTGCGGCTGCTTCGGCGGCTTGGTCGAAATTGAGCACATCTCCGCCATAATTTCCGTAGATATAGAGCACGCCGGCTTTGCCGTCAACAAACCGTGTTGCTTCAAGAATCTGCTCCACTGACGGAGACGAGAAAACATTGCCCACTGCGACAGCGGAGCACAGGCCCTTCCCGACATAGCCAAGGAACAGTGGAAGGTGCCCGGAACCGCCGCCAGTGACGATCCCGACCCGGCCCAATAATGGCGCGTCGGGTCGAACCAAGACTCGCTTGTCGTTCGTTATGGATTTCAGTTCGCCAGGATGTGCCGCGAGGATGCCTTCAAGGACTTCGTCGACGAAATCGTCCGGCCGATTGATGATTTTTTGCATAGCTCTAGCTCTAGCTCTCTGATCGCACTAAATTGCGACCTTCGGGATGCCTTACATGTGAGCCGGGGGTGGACCTTTTCGAGAAGTCCATCCCCGGCCACCCCGGCGCTGAATCAGCCGATGGTGCCACTAGGGAAGAGCTCGCGCACCTTCCAGTCATGTTCCGGCACAATGATGTCGGCCTCCGCGTGCACTCGGTCGAATCCAGCCATGAGATCTGGGAGGTCCCAGAATGATCCAGTAGGCCAGTTGAGTTCGAGGTTCTTGTAGTTGTACATGACGTCGCTAGTTAAGCAGACGGTGCCGATGTCGGTTTTCACCATGACGACCATGCATCCAGGGGTGTGCCCACCGATCTTGACCAGTTTGACGTTGTCGTCAATTTCCACATCTCCGTCTACGATCTGCAGCCGGTCCCGGACGGCGTCAATCTTTCGAATGTATTCGGGGTAGTAGTACATGCAGAAAGTCGGCGGTTGTTCGCCGTTCGGTAGCTCGTCTTTCTGCACGATGAAGGTGGCATTCGGGAACAACTCGTTGTTCCCAATGTGGTCAAAATGCAGATGGGTAAGGACGACGATGTCAATATCTTCTGGGGTCACGCCATATCGGGCGAGGCCTGCAACCAGGTCCTGATCCTCAGACTTCGTGGTCAGCACATCGACGCCATACCGCTTCTGCATCTCGGCGACTTCTCTTGGATCGCCAAGACCGGTGTCGATCAAGATCGTCTTGTCCGTCCCTTCGAGGAGCCAGACCGGCACCGGCACCATGACCCCATCTTCGATGTCACCGTTCTCTCGAACGATGTCGTGACGGAAGCCGAAGGGCAGCCTGTCCTCATGAGCAACATCAGGATGTTCGGCCTCGTTGAGCAGCGACACACGAAGCGAGTTCTGCAGCTCACCGGTCACAATGTGATGGATTTTCACACTCATTTTATCCCATTTCCTTTTCTGTTTGATGTCCAGAGGGCGTCAGAAGCCGGTTTCATCGATGCCGTACTTCGCCACGTACTCGTCCCAGACCTCTGGCATGAGGAAATGTTCCGCTGATTCGACCTCTGCAGGAATAGCCCCGGTCTCGACGAGATACTTGTTATCTCCGTCCCAAGTCGTCTTCCAATACGAAATGCCATCCTTGGACAAAGCCATATCGCTGGATTCTTGCGCATTTGAGGCATATAGCTCTAGCTTCTGCCAGTAGTCCTTGAACGCCTCCACAGTGAGGCCGCCAGCCGTTTCCTCGTTCAGTCGGTCGGTGATGATTTTCCCGCACTCGTCGAGCTCCGCGTCGCAGAAACGGATAATTCTGTGCATCACGTTGACGAACGCGAGGACATCATCCTTGTTGCTCTCGAGGTAACTACGCTTCATCACGGCACCGTTAATGACAGGGGCACTCAAGTCGACTCCCGTAATGGCCGCCACCATGCCGTTCTTCAGGGCGGTGGCTCGCTGAGCGATACCACCAAGATAAGCGTCACCAGTTCCGGCGAGAAACGCCGCGAGCCCAGCATCCGTGTCCATATCGATGAGCTCGACGTCGTCCTGGGTCAATCCGACTGACTCGAGAGCGTCGACGACGGTCTTACCCATATCGGTTGAGAGCGTGGTGACGATGGTCTTTCCCTTGAGTTGCCGAACGGCGGCGTCGCGGGCGGCGTCACGGTCGGTCGACTCGTCTTCGAGGTCCTCGACGGACTTGATGCCGCCGTCCGGACGGACCATCATGGCGGCACCTTCGGTGAAGAAGTTCCATGCGTATGCGTAGACGACTTCGGGATCGGCATTTGCCGTGGCGACGACACCGGTAGTTGCGTAGACGGCAAGGTCGATGTCACCGGAAGCCACGACAGGCATGACTGCGTTCCACGCGAGAGACTGGAACTGCACATCAAGGCCGACTTCCTCGAACCAACCTTTCTCAGTGCCGATTATCGGCAGGTAGGTGTCCTGAAAGGGTGAGATTCCAACCTTCATCGTCGTCAATCCGGCGCCGTCCTGTGCGGAGCCGCCGGTGGCGCCGTCCTGTGCGGAGCCGCCGGTGGCGCATCCCGTCAGCGCCACGAGAAGCGCTGCCGGGATGGCAGCCATCTTTATTACTTTCATTGCGTGTCTCACTTTCGTGTTCAGAGTTTGGAATCTATGAGGCAGACTTAAGATCTGTTCGCGGACCATCGAGTGACTCGTGCGCTCACCCGCCAGATGACCTGGTCCAGGAGGACGGCCAAGATCGCGATGACGATCGTGCCCAGTAGCACGACGCTGGTGTTCAGCGTGCGGCTGGCCTGCATGATGAGCCGGCCGATGCCGTCGTTGGCGCCGAGGAATTCGGCAGCAACAATGACTGCGAACGCTAGGGCGCTTCCGATTCGGAAACCAGAGAGAAGCTCTGGAGTGATCGCCGGCAGGATGACGGTGCGGTAGATCCTGGATTCGCTTGCTCCGAGTGACCGCGCGGCCTGAGTGTAGACGGGCGGGACGTTGGACACGGCGACGGTCGTGTTGACAACCATCACCATGAAGCAGGCGAGCGCCCCAAGGAATATCTTGCCATTGTCGCCGATGCCGAACCAGAGTATGACGAACGGAATGAGAGCCACGGGCGGCACTGGACGCAGTGCTTCGATAAGTGGCGTTAGCGCGAAACGTAGAACTTGGCTTCGCGCCATGGCTAGACCTGTCAGAATTCCGAGAATGGATCCGGCCGCCCACGACACGATGACACGCATTAGCGTTGCTAGCGCATCGTTCAACAACTGCATCTTCAGAGTGGCTACAGCCGTGAGCAGCGACTCTGGCGAGGGGAAGAAGAGACCGGGAATGAGCTTCGTACCGGTAGTTAGAACCCACCAAAGAATCAACAGCGCGACAATTGCGGCAGCGCTGATGAGCGGTCCGCTGATGGAACGTCGGGGCGGCTTGCCCCCTATGCTCCCTATGCTCCCAGTCTCCTTCGGCTTTTCCAGATTAACTGAGGTCGCCATTATTCACCTCCATGAGTGTGCGAACGATATCGAGGCGCATTTTTTGGAATTCCAGGTCTGCGCGGAGCTCCAAACCCCGGTTTGACCCGAAGGGAACGTCGATGATGCTGTGCACTCGCGCGGGCCTCGGCGTCATCACGACCACACGGTCTCCCAAGAACAGAGCCTCTTCGATATCATGAGTGATGAAGAGAATGGTCTTAGGTTCTGCGGCTGCGACCTGGCGGAGGGCCAACCACATGACCTCCTTTGTGAAATGATCCAATGCTCCAAAGGGTTCATCGAGCAAGAGAATATCCGGGTTACTCGCGTATGCACGTGCGATATCAACTCGTTTGCGCATTCCACCCGACAGCTCCTTGGGGTAGGAATTCGCAAATTCGCTTAGACCGACCAATTCGATGAATCGAGCGACACGTTCATTACGCTCAACAGCGGATTTCCCCTGAGCACGAAGGCCGAAGCCAATGTTGTCCCTGACTGACAGCCAGGGGAAAACGGCATCGGACTGAAACACCACCGCTCGTTCCTGCGAGGGGCCTCTCACTCGCGAACCTCCCACACGAATCTCACCGGTGGTTGGCATTTCGAAGCCGGCGACTAGATTTAGAAGCGAAGTCTTACCACAGCCGCTGGGACCAACCACGCATACGATCTCTTCCGGGGCGATGGTCAATGCGGCGTCATTCAGCGCAACAGTTCTGCTTCGCTTGGATTCGAACACCTTTGACACTTGGTCGATTACTATCTCTTTCATGTTGCGTCCTACGCGATCTTTCTGAACTGGGTTGAGAGGGCAGGGTCTTTTAGTGTCATTGGCACGACGCCCCAATAGTCGTCGAAGGTCCTCGGTGAGGGGGCATCGGCCCAACTAAGCCAAGTGTCAAAAATTCGCTCTTCTGCATCACGTTTGTGTTGCGCCGGGAGAGTCTCGAGATCGCTGACCGGAAACACGCCGTGAGTTCGTCGGAATAGCTCCATGGCCGCAAACCAGCTTGTTTCCTGCAGCAGTTGCTCTGTAAGGCGCTCAATCCATGCTGGAGATTCGAATATGTCAGGAAGCGCTCGCAGGAACCCGTGCCATAAGTCTTGAGCCTGTTGGTCGAGGTACACCATGCCTTTTCGGTCGCCGAGAACGTGAGCGCGGATTTGGGCAATCTTCAAGTGAGCCAATATGACTCCGATATCGAATGACACGGGGCCGTAGTTGGCGAACTCGAGATCTATGACCTTGATCGAGCTGCTCAGCGGGTTCACGAGCACAGCCCCAGTGTGTAGGTCACCGTGCAAAAGACAATCTCTGCGAGTCGTGAACAGCCAGCGGGTTCTCTCCGCAAGCGCGAATGCGATCCTCTCGACGTCTTGACTGGTTTTTAGCGACGGTCGAGAAGTCCAAATCTTCTTCGAAAACGGAGCGACAAAGATGACATTCTCGCTGAACGACCGCATTGCAATATTTCCCAAGGTCGCGGCGACGTCGACGGGCACTCCGGAACGCGGATAGTCGGGTCTCGTCTTGCGCATTATCTGCGCGAGGTACAAGCCCAACGTAGATCCGACTCCAGCGACATAAATTCCGGCACCGAGTTGTTCGCGCCAATCCGAATGGCCGCGAAGATACTCGATGGCCATCATCGTTTTCGTAGGGTCGAGAGAAAGTAGCTGCGGAAGCAGGCCGGGAGCGACGAGTGAGTGTACCTGTAAGGCCAATGCTTCGCTCTGCAATCGACCAACAGTCAGTGGCGAGCTAAGCCCGAGCTTGCGGACAAAAGGAACCGCCATCTTTATGACAACCTCGCCCGCTTCCGCGCGAGCAATGAAAATCCGATTGATGTTCCCGTGACTGACCTCTTCGAGGGAGTGAACTCGGCCACCCAGGACTGCACGGCCGAAAGACATAACTTCCGGCTCTTGGTCGTCGGCGACCCGTGCTAGTTTTTCCATGAGTCAATAGTCAACTGCTAGGCGTCAACTGTCAATAGCCAGGATACGATTGGCATCATGGCCGCTACAGAGAAAAGACGAATGCAAAGCCGGACTGGATTACTGGTCGCCGAGTTCTCGAATCGCATTCGACATGGAGAGTGGGCGGGTCTTGAAAAGCTTCCCACTGAGCAGGACCTATGTGCCGAGTTTGGGGTATCGCGAGTCACGATCCGCTTGGCCCTGAATTCGCTGGAAGCGCGCGGGCTTGTGGTCTCCAAGCAAGGCAAAGGAACGTACATCTTGCGCCGGACTCCCGGTGTTCGCGCCGGCCTTCAAGAGTTAACCTCGATCAGCGCGACCATCAAAGAGATGGGCCTCGAGCCGTCAACGATCTATAAGATGAAACAGGTGAGGGCCTCGTCAAGCGAGGAGGCGAACAGCTTCGATCTGGAGCACGGAAGTAGCGTTCTCGACATCCAACGAACGATCAAGGCGGACGGTAAACCCGCCGCGTACGTCGACGATGTCATGCCGTTGTGGGTTTTTGGTGCGCATTTTAGCCCCTCTAGCCTGACGGGTTCGGTGTTTGACTACCTTCATAAACACACGTCGGTGCAGCCGCGTTATGCGGTTGCACATGTGAAGGCACGCAATACACTTCCGGATCGATGGGTTGGTGAGCATTCGTTGGTTGCGCCGGGCGGGCCATTTCTACTTCTTGATCAGATGCAATTTGACGTCGATGATCGTCCCTTCATGCACACGCGGGTCCACTTCGTGGACAATAACTTCGATTTTATGGTCCTTCGTGTCGTGTAGCGACTGAAGGGCGCCAGCTCTACCTGAACCGTCCCGGGTTTCATGCCGCCGTTTTGTTGGCGGCTTCGATATTTATCGGGCCGTTTGTTGCAGCGTAGTAGTTGCGTTCATATTCTTCGGGCGGCATGTTCCCGAGTGCGCTGTGCAGGCGCCGATTGTTGTACCAGTCCAGCCAGTCGAAGGTGAGTTTTTCGACGTCAGCGAGGGTCTTCAACGGGCCCGTCACGAAGGGTGAGTTCTTCGCCACGGCCTCGTTTTTGTAAAGCCCCATGACGGTCTCCGCGGCCGCGTTATCGTAGGCGTCGCCGATGGTTCCGATCGAGGCGATGAGGCCTTCGAGAGCGACAGTCTCGGTGAATTTAATCGATGTGTATTGAGATCCGGCATCGCTGTGATGTATCAAACCGGGCCGTACGGCGTGGCCGGC
>NZ_PJJT01000072.1:0-53898 GCF_002929615.1 Cryobacterium sp. M91
CTCAACCTCGAAACCCCCGCCTACCGCCTCAACCAGCTACTTCTCGAAGCAAAAACCCCCGCGTTGCCCTGACCACTTGACTTTGCCGACGCAAAACGGCCGCGAACTCACGGCTCGGCGATCAAAACTCACGGCTCGGCGAGGCAGCCGCCACGAGATGCCACCTTCGGCCCCATGTACTGCCCAATGCTCGAGGCGGGGCGCGGAAAACGCGCGAACCTCTGCGAAACGCAGCAGGCAGCATCCGTTGTTGGCGCACTTAACGCCGTTAACAGAACGGGAGGCAATGGCCGCAGCCACCGCCTCCCGAGATCAGCCCGTCAGGCGCGTGAAACCTACGCGGCACCGTCGAACATCGAGGTGACCGAACCCTCGTCGAAGACCTCATGGATCGCGCGCGCGAGCAGCGGAGCGATCGGCAGCACGGTCAGGGTGGGGAAGCGCTTCTCCGGCGGGATCGGCAGCGTGTCGGTCACGACGACGGCGCTGATGGCCGGGTTCTGCAGCATGTCGACGGCCGGGTCGCTGAACACGGCGTGTGTCGCGGCGACGACAACGCCGATGGCGCCGGCCTCACGGAGGGCTTCGGCGGCCAGGGCGATGGTGCGTCCGGTGTCGATCATGTCGTCAACGAGCAGGCAGACGCGGCCGCTGACCTGGCCGACGATCTCGTGCACGGAGACGCGGTTCGGCACGAGCGGGTCGCGACGCTTGTGGATGATGGCCAGCGGCACACCGAGGCGGTCGCTCCAGATGTCAGCGACGCGCACGCGACCCATATCGGGCGAGACTACGGTGAGGGTGGCCGGGTCGAGCTTCTCGCGGAAGTGCTCGAGCAGCACCGGCATCGCGAACAGGTGGTCGACGGGGCCGTCGAAGAAGCCCTGAATCTGGGCCGCGTGCAGGTCGATCGACATGATGCGGTCGGCGCCGGCGACCTTGAACAGGTCGGCGACGAGGCGGGCCGAGATCGGCTCGCGACCGCGGCCCTTTTTGTCCTGGCGGGCATAGGGGTAGAACGGCGCGACCACCGTGATGCGCTTGGCCGAGGCACGCTTGAGGGCGTCGACCATGATGAGCTGTTCCATCAGCCATTCGTTGATCGGCGCGGTGTGCGACTGGATGACGAAGGCATCCGAGCCGCGCACGCTCTCGTCGAACCGGGCGTACAGTTCGCCGTTGGCGAAAGTGCGTGCGTCGGTGTGGAGCAGCTCAGAACCAAGCTCCGTGGCGATATCGAGAGCGAGCTGCGGGTGTGCTCGCCCCGAAACCAGTACTAGTCGTTTGTCGCCGCTGGTCTTGATTTCCGACACTTATTCTCCAGTCTCTGTGGTGCTGCTCGCTGCGGCTGCTGTCGCCGCAGCTGTGCCGGCCCGGTTGGTCTCGACCCAGCCGTCCATATTGCGTTGCGGGGCCACGTTAATGGCCAAAGCGCCGGCCGGAACGTTTTTGCGAACGACCGTGCCAGCCCCCGTATACGCCCCGTCTCCAATTGTAATCGGGGCGACGAACACGTTGTGCGACCCGGTGCGCACGTGCGAACCGATCGCCGAGTGGTGTTTGGCCACTCCGTCATAGTTAGCGAATATTGTTCCGGCGCCGATATTGGATTCGACCCCGACCGTGGCATCGCCAACGTAGCTCAGGTGCGGCACCTTGCTGCCCGCGCCGATCTGGGCGTTTTTGGTCTCGACGAAGGCACCGATCTTGCCATCGGCACCGAGCACTGTGTTCGGGCGCAGATATGAGAACGGGCCGACGGATGCCCCGGCCTCGATCACCGCGAGGGTCGCGTCTGTACGGTTGACGCGCGCGCCCTCGCCGATTTCGCAGTCGCGCAAGGTCGTGTCCGGGCCCACGATGGCGCCGGTGGCCACGACGGTGGCTCCCTCAATCTGGGTGCCCGGCAGCAGAGTGACGTCGGCTGCGAGCACGGCCTTAAGGTCGATCCAGGTCGTGGCCGGGTCTTGCACGGTCACGCCGGCCAGCTGCCAGCCGCGCACGATCAGGGCGTTGAGCTTCTGCGCGGTGTCGCCGAGCTGGGCGCGGTCGTTGATGCCGGCGACGATCCAGGCATCGGCGACGGGAACGGCGCTCACCTCGGAGCCGGCCCGGCGCAGCAGTTCGATCACATCGGTGAGGTACTTCTCACCCTGCGCGTTCGCGGTGGTGAGCTGCGCGAGCTGTTTGCGCAGCTCGGCCAGGCCAAACAGGTAGACACCGGCGTTGATCTCGGTGACGGCCAATTCGGCATCCGTCGCATCTTTTTGCTCGACGATGCGGTCGAAAACACCCTCGATCGAGCGGATGATGCGGCCGTAGCCGGTCGCATCGTCGGGGTAGGCGGAGAGTACGGTGCCGGCGGCGGCACCGGTACGGTGCGAGGCGATGAAGGAGGCGAGCGTGGAGGCGTTCAGCAGCGGCACGTCACCGTTAATGACGAGCACGTCACCGTCCCAGCCCGCAGGAAGCGCGGCGACGGCCTGCTCGACGGCACGACCGGTGCCGGGAATCTCGTCCTGGTCGATGATGGTGCTCTCCGGCAGGTCCTGCGCGACGACAGCGGCGAGCAGGTCGCGCTCGTGCCGCACGACGGTGATGACGTGGGCGGCGTCCAGTGCGCGCGCGGTCGCGAGAACGTGACTGACGATGGGCACCCCGGCGAGCGGATGCAGCAGCTTTGGCAGGCTGGACTTCATGCGGGTGCCCTGGCCGGCGGCCAACACGATGATGGCGAGGCGGGCGTCTGTCACAGGATTCCTAACGCATTTGGTGAAGAAAGTGAGGGCTCCGCCACCAGGATTCGAACCTGGACCGAACAACTCCAAAGGTTGCCGTGCTGCCGTTACACTATGGCGGACCATGCTGACCGGGGCCAGCAACCTGTCAAGTCTGCCAGATTCCGGCGGCCAGCATGCACCGCTGGCACCTGCAAGAGGCCTCTGGGCGAAGAAAGCACCCGGTAAGCGGGATAATGGAGCAATGCCTGGCCATGATGAAGTCGATCGAATCGTTGATTCGTGGCTGCGTGAACGGCCCGATCTCGACTTCGCGCCGCTGCAGGTGCTCAGCCGCGTCGCCCGGCTGTCCAAGCATCTCGACCGTGCCCGCCGTACCGCATTCTCCCGTTCGGAGCTCGCGTCCTGGGAATTCGACGTATTGTCGGCCCTGCGCCGGGCCGGCAGTCCCTTTGAGCTCAGCCCGAAGGCCCTGCTGCAGCAGACCCTGGTCTCAAGCGGCACCATGACGAACCGCATCGACGGGCTCGTCGAACGCGGGCTCGTGAAGCGCCGCTCCGCACCGAACGACGGTCGCGGAATCCTGGTGGGCATGACGCCCGCCGGCCTCAGCCGAGTGGACGCCGCGATCACCCGGCTGGTCGAAGCCGAGGCTGCTCTGCTCGCGACCCTCTCGGTGAGCGACCAGGAGCGCCTGGCCGGCCTGCTGCGCAAGTTGAGCCTCGACTTCGACTAAGCGCCGGCGCCAGCGCGGCCGTTTGCTGCACGCGCGGCAAGCGGATGCCCGCCCGCCGGCATCCGCTTGCCGCAGCCAGAAACCGGCTGGTTATCCAAACCGACCGTTGACGTAGTAGGCGGTGCGGCTGTCGATCGGGTCACCGAACATGGCGTCGGTGGGACCGTGCTCCACGATGCCACCGGGCGTGCCCTGGGCAGCCAGAAAGAAGGCGCAATTCTGCGATACCCGCTGCGCCTGCTGCATATTGTGCGTCACAATCACGATCGTGACCTCCTGAGCGAGCTCCAGCATGGTCTCTTCGATCACCCGGGTCGACGTCGGGTCGAGCGCGGAACACGGTTCGTCCATCAGCAGGATGCGCGGGGTAACCGCCAGTGATCGGGCAATGCACAAGCGTTGCTGCTGTCCGCCGGACAACCCGCTTCCCGGCGAGCGGAGTCGGTCTCGCACCTCCTTCCATAACCCGGCCTTGGTGAGGCAACTTTCAACGAGGTAGTCCTTTTCGGCACTCGATGCCCTGGTACCGGTGAGAGTCAGGCCCGCAATCACGTTGTCGTAGATGGACATCGACGGGAACGGGTTTGGTTTCTGAAAGACCATACCGATGCTCTTCCTGGCATCAACGAGCTTGCGTTCTGCGTTGTAGATGTCCTCACCGTCGAGGAGCACCTCTCCGGCGAGGCTGGCCGATGGCACGAGCTCGTGCATGCGATTCAGGATGCGCAGAAACGTGGATTTTCCGCAGCCTGAGGGGCCGATCAACGAGGTAATGACACCGGCCGGCATGGTGAGTGACACTCGGTCGAGCACTTGGCGTTCACCGAACCACGCTGAGACGTTGCGGCCTTCCAGGGTGGCCAGCGCTGGGATGTTTGTCTGTTCGGGAGCGGATACTCCCGCTGCTGCGACGCCCCGTGCCGATTCTGAGGAGTCGACCGAACGTCGGCTCCAGGGAGCGCGCGCACGTAGTTGATTCACGGGCGCGTGCAGCCGCCCGACCAGGCTCGAGCGCGACGCCCCCTGCATGGGCAATGTAAGGGTTCGGTCATTGTCGCGGAACAGTGGAGTCATGACCACATCTTTTCTTTAGTGCCCCGTGACTCGGGACGATATGAATAGTTGAAGGAAAAAATACTGGTGGCAGAGCGAGTTAGAGCAGGTTGGGCAGCAGCCGGACGACCTGGTCGGCGACGACCAGACCGCTCAGCACTCCCACCGGGATGAAAACGATCCAGGTCTTCTGTGCGCCAACGCGAGGAATGGACCAGACCACGGCAAATTCGACCAGCAGAAAGAATTGCAGGGCAAAGGCCAGCGCCCACACCGTAGACAGGTCACTGGCAAGTTCCCGCTCGGCCGGACGGAGAGTGGCAAAGGTGGTTTGGCGCTGACCGGCTGGGTGCGTTGTACTGACTAATTCGGCATCCACCCTGGCAATGCCATTGGGCACAAAGGCCAAACCGCGAGCCGTCTCCAGGATGAGACGACCCTGGTCAGCTCGGGGCGATGCCGGAGCCGGATCGCCGGCATACCGAACCCCGATGACCGAGAAAGTCGACTTGCCCTGACCGGTCAGCACGGTGAATTTCTGTCCGGGTCGCAGCTCCTGAATGCGCGCGAACGGTGCACCGTAGGCTGCGGCACGCCCCATCACCACGCTCACTCCCGCTTGGCCGGGGAGCACAGTGTCGCGGCGGTGACCCGGCCCGTTTTGGGTCGTACCCGAGTCCGTTCCCTCTACGATGATTTCGTGAACGTCAAGGGCCGGGATGTCGATGAGTGCAACCGGGGCACCATCGGCGAGCAGCACCTTCTCGACCGTGCCCTCACTGACCGGGGCCGTTCCCTCGGCCAGCTGGAGGCGAAATGTGTCGGTGAGCTGTTGTTGAGCGACGAGGTGTTGGAGTTGTCCAACAACGGTCACCTGCGCCAAAAAGCCGAAGAGAAGCGCGGCGACCATGGCCAGGGAACTCCGAACGAGCCGTTCTCGCGCGGTCAGCACGATCCGCGGGCTCGCCACCGGCGCCGCCCACAGTGGCGGTTTGGTTGGAAGGGTCTGACCCGGCTTCCAGCCACGTGGAGGCATAATCCGCTGGCGCGGCTGTGCTGGGCGGATCGACCGCAGTAGGCGTCGGGTCGACGGCAGGCTGCGCCTGGCACTCATCATGTTGTGGCCTCGACCGAGACTTCAGACGCACCGATTGCCGGCGCATTCTGGCGACGAGACCGCTGCCACGCCAATAAAAAGCGTGCAGCGAAGACAAGTACGCCAAGGATGCCCACAACAAGCATCACGAAGTAGGGGGGCAGGATCACCAGGGTGTCGCGGGTGACCGGTGTTAGCACGGCTCCGTTTACGGTATCTGGCGGAGTGAAGGTCATATGGGCGTTGAGAACGCCCCACTGGCCAACGTCAGACAGAGTGATGCTGACGGTCTTCGTTTGCCCCGGCTCCAGATCAATCACGCGACTGTCGGTGGGGTGGGCAACATCCATTCCAACGGAGTTCTCCAGCCAGAATCGCAAGTCAGCGCTGAGCGGCCACGAGGTGACATTCTTCGCCGTGAACGCGAGGGTGATGTCCCCACCCTCGGGACCAACGACCGACGCTGCGCTGCCAACCAAGCCGCTCAAGTAGAAGACGCCGCCCAAATCAAATGGGGCTTCACCCAGTGCATCGGCCGCGGCAGCCGGAGTGTTCGCCACGACTTCAGTCACGCCACCTAACGGGCTGGTGATGCTCCTCACTGACGGGATTATGGACGCCGCTGAGGGTGCCTCGCGCGTCTCCGGCTGTGCCAGGAGTCCACCGGCAGTGATCAGGAATTGTGAAATGATCCAGTCCGCTGCCGTCCCGTCTGCTCTCGTTCCGGTCACCGACACGGTGTGATTACCGGTTTCCAGCCCGGCGGGCAGAGCCACCGAAACGGTGAATGATCCGGCAGCATCAGCGTGACCGCTCGCGAGCAAGACCGGTGTGGAGTTGACGAAAATTTCTATAAACGAGAAAGGCTTGAGGCCTGTGAGGGTGATGACCACCGGCGCGTTCGTCGCTGACGACCCAAACGGCAGGGCGATAGTGGACTGCGGCTCTGTCGCCGTCGACGAATCAACGACGGGAACACTAATGCCGATACCGCTGTCATCGTTCGCGGCTTGGGCGCCCGATATTCCGGTGCTTGAGCCCAAGAAAACGAGAAGGGCAAGGACACCGACGAGTCGAATTCTTGGGGATCGGCGTTGGTTGGACACAGTCACGTCACTCCCCCCGAGCCTGGCGTCGCGCCTCGGCCTCGGTGTATTCGATCCAGGCGGCGGCACGTTGCGTGCCCCTGAGGCGAGTGAACCGCACTAGGAAATAAATCAGGCCTGCGAGCGACAGGATGATGAGAGCGCCCCACGGAACGACAATCAGGTCGGTGTCCCGACTCGCGGTGGGCAGCACCCCGGGGTTGATGGCTTCTTTGTCGATCGTTGCGGCAAGATTGACCTGCGGATTGAGGTAAATCCACGAACCAACACCTGGCACGGTCATGGTCAGGGTGCGCGTGCTGCCGGGCAGCATCTCGGGAATTTCTTCCCGGCTGATTCCTGATAGCGGAATGCCGAAGATGCCGCGCACTCGCGACACGGTCGTAGCACCGAGCGCCACATTGCCGGTGTTATTGAGCGTCACGGTGAGCTGGGTCTTGCCAGAAAACGGATTCAATTCGGCCTGATAGGACGACGCAATGCTACTAATGGTCAGGCCCGTTTGAAGTGCGCCCTTGACGCGAACGTAGAGACGAATGGCAACCCGTCGGTCCAGCGAAATTTGTCCGGATGGGGACAGCGCGGAGACAATTATGCCGCCGGCATGGTCCCCGGGACGGGCATCAGCGGGCGTCGTCACGGTGAAGGGAATCACCTGGGACGCGCCGGGCTCCAAGGTCGCTGTGATCTGGTCCGCGCCGTTGGCAAAGGTCACCCAGCGTCCGACGTCCACCGGGGATACGCCTCCGTTTAAGAGCGAGAAGGCGCCGTCATCCCCGTTGAAGGCGTCGGTAGCGTAGACGGTGACAGACTGGGCCGTCGTTCCGGTGTTCTGCACCAGGTACTCATCGGAGACCGCCTGTCCCGGATCCATCTGGTAGCTGTAGCGCGAGCGGGATTGGTCGACCCCACCGTCGGCTGAGGGGGCACCCGCAATACCGTCGGACTCGGCTGCCGATGAGCTCATGGCTTGCACCGCTCCCGTTCCCACGGTCAATCCGATGATGAGGAGCGCTCCGGCCAACAGACCGAGAGGGCGTATAAGGCGATGGATCATCACGCTGGACTTTCTCTTTTCTGCACAAATGTCGACAATTGAAAGCAAAGGAAGAGGCGCCCCACCACCTCTCCCCCTGCTATCGGGATCTTGCTTTTACCGAGGAGTCGTTACTTCGAGACGACCGTGAGGGTGAGGGTCGAGACGTAGGTGCCCGCAGCTTTGTTGGCTGGCGCCACAAACGTGAGGTCGGCGTTGAGCACAGTGTTGCCCACCGTGTTTGCCGCTGCGCCCGACGCGAAGAGCGACGAGTACGTTGCCAAACCGGCGACCTGGGCGGTACCAGCGGTCACGCCGGTCGCTTCGGAGGAGACGATCTTCGGTATCAGACCGAGCTGAGCCTTGCTGATCGTGTTGGTAGCGTCACTGGCGTTGACAAAGTCGGTGACGCTGGCATTCAGGTCCCAACCCTTACGGCTGACGCTACGACCGTCGGCGACGGTCACGTTGCCTAAAGTACCGGTCGTGGTCGACTTGTTGTTGACCAGGGTTGGGGCGGCGAATACAGCCGAGGCACCGACGGGAACGATCAAGCTGAGCACTCCGTCGTTGGCGCCGACAGTCTGGGGCGACATCGCGACGCTGCCGGTAGTGTCGGTGTTGGCGGGGGGCGGCGTCGTCGTCGTGTCTTCCGTCACCGCGGTCATCGTGTAGGAGCCGGTGCCGGCGGTGATGGATGCCGTACGGTAAAACGCTCCGACGATGGTGTTGCCGTTGTTGTTCGTGCACGCGATACCGAGGCTGTACGTTCCACCGTTGGACTTGACCGTGCCGTAGTTACCTGAGGTCAGCGCAACACCGGGGGTCAGGGTTGCGGCGATCACGTCTTTGGTTCCCGGTGCAAATGCGCTATCGCCATAGGCGCTCCACGCAGCCTTCGTCCGTTCGTTTCCGGCCGTTGCCACGAAGATGTAGGCATCATCGGCCGTTGTCGGACAGGTTGTCGGCGCATCGTAGGAGACCTTGTTACCCGAGCCAAAGTTGTCGGCGGTCCAGGTGAAAACCGTCGACGGATCGGTAACGAGGGCAATGTTCGCGTCATAGCTGTACAGCGCTGCGTCAGAACCATTCGGCTGGACCGCGGCCGAGGCAACCGCGGTCGCACCGGCCACGAGGGCCAGGGAGACGAAACCGACTGCTGCAATACGCATTTTCTTATTCATGTACATTTCTTAACCTTCCAGTGCTTAGGGGAATGGATTAAGCGGTCTTGGCAACGCGGAATGCGACGACACCTGCGGTGGGCGCTAGGAAGCCATACTTCTTCTTCACTGCTCCCGAACGCGACACCACGGGCGAGGAATTGGTCAGAGCACTCGATACGGCGGAGTCCATCAGCGTGGCGAGGCCGGCGTCGAACTTGGCGCTTGCCGGGTCAACCCGAGCATTCTCCACGACCAGATAGGTGTCGCGACCCCAGGTGGTGTCGGCGTAGTAGGGAGCGTTCGGAACCATGGACGATCCGGTTCCGGTCACCGGAACGACTCCGGCGACGAGAGAGCCGAGGGTGCCGGTACCGCGCTTGTCGTAGCTGGCGCCGGTGTTCATGGCGATCCAACGGGAAACAGCCATGGGCATGACCGACTCGGCCGTGAGGTTCGTCGCGTCGTGCTCCTGGTCTTCGACGACACAGCCAGCTTCGCTGATCGTCTTCATCAGGGTTTCGGTGGAGCCGATCTTGTTCAGGAAGTCCTTGCGGGTGCCCGAGCCAGCCTGCGGGATGATCGGCGTGACGGTTACGCCACCGATCTGGAAGCCAGCAGAGCACTCGTAGAGGCTCTTCATTTGTGATGCCGTCAAAGTTTCGATGCCGGTTGCCGAACCCTTGTAGGCGTAGGCGATGGCATCGCGGCCGAACGGAACGTACAGCAGTTCTCCCGCGGCGTTGGCCGTGCCACCACTGGATGAGCGGGCAATATCCACCTGACCGGTGATGACCACGCTCGCAGGGCTCCCGACCGTGGCGGACGTATACGCGGCACCGTCAATCGAGCGGCTGAGTGCCTTCACGCCATCGCCGGAACCGTTGGGTCGGCCGAACCTTACTCCGGAAGATTTTGTGGTGATGTAAGGAGAACCAGTGGCGTCAAACGAACCAATGGTGGTGTTGTTGACCGTGGAACGAACGCTCGAGCCGGTGATGGCTGTCCCGTTGGCGAGTGCGTTGACGACGTCTTCGAGGGTGTCGGAACCGACAATCGAGTAGCTGTTGGAAACGGGCTCGGCGTGTGCCGGAGCGGAGATGACGATGCCGGAAACGACAACGCCGACTGTTGCGCAAAGTGCAATAGTCCTCTTCGAAATCACTGTTATGCCTTTCGGTCTCTTACCTTGGAACGGACTCGATCGAGTCCGTTTTTCTCCTAAACC
This sequence comes from Cryobacterium sp. M91, assembly GCF_002929615.1. Classification (NCBI taxonomy): domain Bacteria; kingdom Bacillati; phylum Actinomycetota; class Actinomycetes; order Micrococcales; family Microbacteriaceae; genus Cryobacterium; species Cryobacterium sp. M91. The sequence continues at coordinate 10,157 of NZ_PJJT01000072.1, forward strand.
GATCCGACCGGAATGCTGGAGGTCGAACGGTCAAGCCTCAACGCCTCAAAGTCTTCTTCGGAAGCGCGAAATCATGGGGACAGCACCAGCAGCCGCGAGGCCGGATAATAGGCCGGCCGGTATAGCCAGTCCCGCCGGACCTGCCGGAGGGTCCTTGGGGGTGGCCAGCCCGAGCAAAGGTCCGGCGGCATTGCCGGTAACTGCCGGTGTCGTCACGACCGGCGCGGTCTCAGGCGCCATGACGGGTGATTGGACCGAACCCGGCCGGGGTGCGCTGGCCGCCACCGCCACCGCCGCCGATGTTGGGGCGACGTTCGCGACAGCCGCAGGGATCGGGCTGATGCCCTTCTCAATGGCGGTGGCCGCAGTCTGAGCCTGGGATACCCAGCTTGCCGGCAGCGGGGCATACCCCTCGGGCAGTTGCCCAATCTCCGGGCCGGATATCTGTCCGGCACCCACAGCGTAGCGGATCATATTGGCGTACTTGGCACGAAGAACGGCATCGGTCTGCAATGGGTTCAGCGCTGCATAGATTGGCATGGCCAGGGGGTAAGCATTGGATGCCGCGATCGCAGCCGATGAATCCGGATCAAATTCCACAACCTTCGGCTGGACCACAGAAGGTGTCATTGCCGCGGCGGCGGCGGTCAGAGACGACTCCGTTGGTGTGACGTACTCGCCGGCCGGATTCAACAGCGACGCCGTAACGTTTTGATACCGAGCGGCGGAAGCCGTTGTCGTCAACCCGAGAACACCCTGCTCACCAACTAGGCTGCGTGCGGTCTTGGCATATTTCGGCGGCGTGTAGCTGGTGTCCCAACCGCCGAGCAGCTGGCCGTCACCACGGAGGGTCAGATAGGCGCCATTTTCGAAGTCCGAGGTGTAGGGGCGCCAGGTTACGAGATTCACCGGACCCTCCCCATTGGACCCGGTCGTTCCGGCTTTCTCAACGGGGTCCGCCTTGGGAAAATTGTCCCGCGGCAGACTCAGGCCAACCGTGCTCGGATTGACCGTTGCACTCGTGGAATACCACGGGTTCACGATCATGCCCCAGGGATCCGGTGTTCCGGACAGGAAAGCAACGGCGTCCGGATCGCTCAGAACATAACGCCACAGAGCCACGGCTAGGTCTGACCGGCCGGAGGGAATCAGAAGGTCAGCCAAAGACGTACTGTTCAGGTCCTGAGAAGCCCATTCCTCGTCGTTGATCGCGAGAAAGTCACGATCGCGCGTGAGGTTGGCTGGATTTTTACCCTGATCAGCAAAACTGTGGTAATTCACGTGGGTCAGGTCAGCCCCCGGCGGCAGGGACGAAATGTAGGACGACGTTAAGAGCTTCGCCACGAGGCGCGGAGTGAGCTTGAGGCTCGAAAAAGCTTGCGTTTCCCGGTCTCTATATTCTTGTTTGATGCCGTCGATCGGTGTGACGCGGCGGTCGACGGCAAACGAAACGGACAGTCCAGAGATTCCGACGGGAGCGTACTGCAGAGGGTCAGCGGCTCCGTTCAAGAAGTCTGCGCCTAGGGGCCGGGACGTGAGCGCCAGCGGACTGGGCACGGTCTTGCTTGCCTTGAACGCAGCATCCGCTTCATTGCCCGTGCTCAAGACGAAGGCCGAGTTCGTGGTACCCGCGCAGAGGCTGGGCTGCCATGATGCGATCGCACCCCCGATCAGTTCACTGCCCGAAAGTGCGGCTTCGGCCCCACCGATTTCACAGCGGATGCCGACCGGTTTGAAATCTAGCTTGACGGCGACATGATGCTGCCAGGCATCCCAAAACAGACCCGGCCTGGTGATGCTCTTTACGCCGGAGTCGCCGGTGCCGCGGGGGATGATCACGAGCCAGCAGGACTGCCCAACAATGGGTCGACCGCTCACGATGATCGGCTGGCCACAGCCCAAACCCGGCGACTGCATCGACGTTTGAACCTCGAACTTTACGGAACCAGCTCCGGTGTCATCGGCGCCGGCCCATTTGATTTCGTTGGAGGTGAACTGGGTAAAGAACTCGTTCGTATTCACGTCAATGGACGTATCGTGTTTCAGCACGCCTTCGGCATTCGGCGCCACGGACGCGACCGTTTCACCGCTCACAGCCCGGAACGGAATGGACGTGTACGTTGGCACCAATCCGCCGGTGCCCTTGGCCGTGTATTGCTCGTCCTCCGGCGCGATGCTCTTAAGATTGAACGTCTCGTCGTTGGGGTCAGTGACGTTGTCGAGGACGTTGGAGTCGCGGCCGACGTTGGGGAACGCGCCGTACTGGCACGTCGTACGGTCGGGATGTCCCGGGTTCAGTGGGTCCTCGCCCCAGCACTGGGCGATCTGCATGAAGTTTTCGCCGCCAACGCTTCCCTGCGGTCGCACGGATTTTTTGCCTCCGGTCCAACTCACCAGAATTCCCTGGGAGACCAGTTCGCTGGTTTTCGACACCGTCACCGCGAGGTCGGGAAAGGGGGCATTGCCGTAGTCGAGGTCGTATCCCCGGGCGGCAACGGTCACCACACTCGAGGTTGAGGCCTCGGCCGGCGTCGGCAGCAGCGTTGACACCAACGACATCCCCATGCCGACGATCAATCCGACAACCACTCCGGTAGCGCCAGCGCGAGTCGCCGTCGACCTACCCAGGAACAGGCGCCGCTGGCGAGACATCATTGCACTCATTTGGCAACGACCTTGGCCGGCGTGCGCTTTAGCCGAGGCCAGATTAGGGGCGGAAGCAGTGCCGCTGCCAGAAGGAGGACTGCGGCGAAGAGCATGGTCGATTGGCCGGATCCCCACGCGGAGGATGCCAGGGTGAACGGTGAAGCAACCGCAGACCCTGAGATACCGGTTCCGCTAATCAAAGCGCCGTTTTCGTCGTAGCTTGCCGTCACGCCAGCGGTGGCGCCGGCGGCGCCGGCGGCCGCAGCGGTTGCCGGATCCGCTGAGCCAGCCACGGCATTGGACGCGGTCCCGCCGGTGCCCGCACCGGAAATGGGCGTCTCGGCCAAGGATCCGCCCGTGCCAGTGGTGCACTGGTTCGCGCCGACCTTGTCGCATTCCGCGGGCTGCGGAGCTGTCAGTGCGAGCTGGTTATTCGACGGGGAGTCGCCCGGCTTGAAAGTCGGGTTGTTGCAGGCGTTGGGATCGGGTGCGGGCGCTGCGCCAGGAATGCGGCCGATCTGGTCAAATCCGGCCAGGACCAGGTTCATAGGTAATGGCGAATAGCCGAGGGCTTCGGCCTGCTGCTGGCCCTCGCACAGCATGTAACTCGCGAAGGCACCGAGCGTGGCGCCCTTCTTCGCGGTGAAGACTCCTCCGGCGACCACTTCGGTCGGCACAATCATGTAGGAGTAGCTCGACAGTGGATAGGTGCGCGGGTCCGTGCTGTTATATACGCCATCCAGAATCTGGGTGAGGTAGTCGGGGCCGGGGGTGGTGTTGATCTGCGCCTGCATCAGGGCGACGGCTACGCTCGGCGCGGTGGGTTCGACATAATATCCGGAGGCGTTCAGCACCTTGGCCACCGGATAACCCGATTCCAAGGCATAGGAGTATTCGACGTAGGTGATGGCACCTTCGCCGTAGTCTTGGCTGACGTAGCCGGCGACGCCGGAGGAACCGCTCTGGCCCTTCATATTGCCGGTGAGTGGATACTGCGAAGTGAGTCCGCACGGGGTCGCCTTGCCAACGGATGCGCAGTACGAGTTCCACAGTGCCGGGTGCTGCTTCGACATCCACAGGGTGAACTGCGCCGTCGAGCCGGAGCCGTCAGAGCGCACGACCGGCACGATGCCTTTGTCCGGCATGGTTAGGCCCGGATTGTCGGTGGCGATGATCGGGTCGTTCCATTTGGTGATCACCCCGGTAAATATCTTGGTGATCGTTTCACCACTCAGTCGCAGGTTCGACACCCGCACCCCACCGATCTTCAGGTTGTACATGAAGGAGGAGCCACCAGCCACAATGGGCATGTACGCAAAACCGCGGGTGGGCACCTCCGGGGCCGAACCGTCTTCGGGTTTGGACTGAAAAGGGATCTCACTGACGGCGTAGTCCACGCTGCCGGCGGCAAAATCGCGACGACCGGCCGAGGAACCGACTCCCGAATAGTTCACGGTCATTCCATAATTGGCGGCAACGTTTTTACGCCACTGGTCGAGGGCGTTCTGCGACCACGTCGACCCGGTACCGGTGATCGGATCGTACGTGACTGCCTGGGCCGGAACCACGGTCGCCACGCTCAACGCCACGACGAAGGCCGCAGTCAGCGTTTGGGCTGCGCGCGCCCAGTAATTTTTCCGCGTCACGATGACGACTCCTCTTTCGATGGTGCGGGACGTTCTGGCGTGGAGGGAAGGCCTGGAGCTGGGTCAGGTTCCGGAACCGCGGCCACAGGCTGACGACGGTCCGCCGCAATCGTGATGCGCCGCACGTCTCGAGCGGATGCCTCCAGCACTCGACGCTGCTGACCGTGGGAGAGTTCTCCCGGTCCACGACCACCGATCAGCCGGGCCACCGCGAATAGGGCCAGCACGAGCAGGATTAGAACGGCCGCGGTACCGAAACCGCGGGCAATCATGTTCGGTTCTGGCGACTTGACGAAGTCGAAGACCTGCAGCGGCAACGAGATCATGGGGCCGGAGAACGGGTTGAGATTTGTCACCGCGGTGACTCCGGAGGTCAGCAGCACCGGCGATGTCTCGCCGATGCCGCGCGCTGTGCCGAGAATGACGGCCGTCGCCAGCCCCGGTCGGGCCGTGGGCAGCACGACATGCCAGACCGTACGCCAACGGGTAGCGCCCAAAGCGTACGCCGCTTCACGCAGGTTCCCGGCGACCAGCCGCAGCACAATGTCGGAGGCGCGAATGACGATGGGCAGCATCATGACGGTGATGGCCATGGCTGCTGCAAATCCAGAACGCTGGTGCGTGATCAACACGATGATCGCCGAATACACGAACAGGCCCGCCACAATCGAGGGCAACGCCGTCATGGCGTCGGCAATTGTTCGAACGAACTTCGCGAAGCGGCCACCAATCTCGTTTAAAAACAATGCGGTGAGAATGCCCAGCGGAATGGTGATCGCCAGCGCGATGCTGATCTGAATCAGAGTGCCGAGAACAGCGTGCAGGATTCCACCCGCGGACAGCGGATCGAGCGGGCCAGCCAATTCCATGTTCTCGATGAAGAAGTTGAGGTGCGGCAACGCGTCCTGCCCACGCACCAGGGTGTAAGCGACGACGAAGACCAGGGCGCCGAATAAGATCACGCCGGCGCTGGCCAGGAGCACCGAAACTACCCGGTCCTTGATTTCCTGGCGATCCGCCTTCATCCCCACCAACACGGCGTAGAACGTGATGAAGGAGAGGAAGGACACGATGGTCCACCCCACACCACCAGACAGGGGCGTGAACCAGCCGAAGAGCAGCGTTCCCACAGCGATGCCGGCTACACCAGCGCCAATGAGGTCGAAGCGATCGTCGAGGCGCACGGATCGAACCCGACGCCGCGGCCCGATCTCAATCCCCTCCGAGGAGGGAATGACGGTGGTCGTCTTGGTCGGCGCCGTGCCAGGAGTGAGAGTGTCGATGAGCATGCTCAGGCCTCACTATCGGCGCCGGAACGCGAACGGGCCACGATAGACGAGGCGGTGAAGTTGACCATCAGGGTAATCAAAAAGAGCACGAGGCCCGCCGCCATGAGCGCCGAGAGACCAAACTCGCTCGACTCGCCGTAGCGCAGCGCGATGAGCGCAGACACCGAGTTGCTGCCGGTCTTGAGCACCTGCCAGTTGATCGTGAAGATGGGCGAAATGATCATGTAGACGGCAATGGTCTCCCCGAGTGCTCGGCCAAGGCCGAGCATCGTTCCGCCGATGATTCCACCACGGCCAAACGGCAAAACAACGGAGCGGATCATGCCCCAGCGGGTCGACCCGAGGGCGAATGCAGCCTCACGCTCGCCGTTCGGGGCCTGCGAGAAGGCCTCACGCATAACGGATGTCTGGGTCGGCACGACCATCAGGCCCACGACGATTCCGGCGATGAAGGCCGATGACGTGAAGGCGCTGGCTTCGGTCAACACCTGACCGGAGGCATCCGTCACTTGAAAGAAGGGAATCCAACCGAAGTAGGTCGAGATCCAAGAAGCCACCGGGATGACGTTGGCCTGCAGGAAGAAGACGCCCCAGAGTCCGAAGACGACGCTGGGCACGGCCGCCATCAGGTCGACCAGGGTGATCAGGGTCTTGCGCAGCTGGCCCTGGGCTATCTCGGAGATGAGTAGTGCTGTGCCGAGGGCGAGCGGCACGGCAACGCACATCGCAATCAGGGCGATGGTGATGGTGCCAAAGAGGATCGATGCGATTCCGAAGACCTGAGTTTCCGGTGACCACTGCTGTTCGACCAGAAAGGAGAACCCGGATACCTGCAGCGCACTGCTCGCCCGGAACGAGAGGAACAACCCGACGGCAAGCATGATGCCCACTGTGGTCGCACCGGCTGTGACAGCGACCGACTTGAACACGGAGTCTGACAGCGATGGCCGCGGAAGCAGGGACCGGCGCGGAGCATCGTCGAAATCGGGTGTCCAGCCCACCGACGTGGCCGGTTGGCCGAGCGGCCCAGTGGGGTTAGTCGTAGTCACGATGCGTCCTCAGTCAGTCTCGGAAAGTGGCTGAAACAGTGGGAGCTTCGTGGCCTGAGGTCGATTTTGATTTTGGAAGGTGAACAGCAGGTGCCAATTAGGTTATCCACCGGTTATCTACTGGTTATCCACTGGTTGCGGGATGTGCAGTGCCGCTGGGTGTTGGAGACTCAGCCCATGAACGTTGTCGGTGCCGGAGGAGTAGTGTGCGTCGGGATAGGCGTTGGCGTTGGCGTTGGCGTTGGCGTTGGCGTGACCGCGGGGGTGCCAATGGGTGTCGGTGCCTGGCCGGTTGACACCACTATCGTGACGATCTCGCCCAGCCTGTGCACGACCCCCTCGTCGGGTTCGCTCGTCACAACCGTGCCAGCAAGTGCAGTTGCGCTGGTCCGAAAATCGATCTGCGTGCTGAATCCGGCGGCCTGCAGCACGGTTGTGGCGCCATCAGGTGAGCGATTCCGAAGGGAGGGAATCGGGTTGAACCCCGAGGCGATCGCCAGGTCGACGATCCCGCCGGAAACGATGCGGGTGCCCGCGACCGGCGCGAGCGCCAGCACGCTGTCACCCGGATTCGCTGAATTCTCTATGGTGAGTGTTCCCACTCTCAGCCCCGCAGCTTCGAGTACAGCTTTCGCCGCCGCAAGGCTGAGGGACACCAGCTCTGGAACGACGATCGAGGCAGCAACTGGCACCACAGACTGCTCCACCGGGGCCGCCACTGGCGGTGACACGCTGGGAGAAGCAACCGGAATCTGGCTCGCGGAGTCATTCGCCGGCTGGCCCTGTCCTTGGGCAGCCAGCACCCAGCCCCCGGCCACGGAGGAAGTGACGAGCAGAAGTGCGAGCCAGCCAGCGAATCCGGGATGAGGCCGTCTCCGGCGCGAAAGCGCCCGCACGCCCGGCTCGTTGCCCCGAGCGGTCGCCGTCGTCGCGGTCAGCTGCCGTGCAAGCACAGACGTGATCTGATCGGCAGCGCCCAGCGCTGGCCCGGTGAGAATTCTGGTTCTCGCCTCCGCAGTGGAAACGCTCGTCGCTGCGAGCGATTCGATCGACGAGAGCATGTCACCGGCACTCGCAAACCGATTTCCGCGATCCTTGAGCAACGCCTTGACCACGATGCCATCGAGCGCGCGGGATACGCCCGACCTCACCACGGAAGGGACCGGGGGCGGCGACTGCGCGTGTGCGCGCAAGACTGCGGCAACCGTCTCTCGCGCAAACGGCGGCCGGCCGGTCAGAGCGAAGTAGAGCACCCCGCCCATCTGATAGATGTCGCCGCGTTCGTCGACCGCCAGTCCCCGAGCCTGTTCTGGTGACAGATAGTTCATCGTGCCGAGAACCCCCGGCGGGGCACCCTGAACGGCACTCGGCGCAGCCATTTCTGCGCTTACGGTGGCGGTACTACGCCCCGCAGCATCGGCCAGGCCGAAGTCGAGCAACACAACTCGTTCGGGCCATAGGGAACCGTCTGGTTCCGGCGCCACCATGATATTGGCCGGCGACACGTCGCGGTGGATGAGCCCCGCGGAATGTACCGCGACAAGGGCCTGCAGCACTCCCTTGGCCATAGCGAGTGCACTACTGACAGATAGCGGGCCGTCTCTCTCCACCATCTCGGCCAGACTCAATCCGGGAGCAAGCGCCAGGGCAATCCAGGCCGGGGGTACGTCGACGGGTTCCCCCGTGCCGTCCTGGTCTCCGGCATCACGGTGCCGTACGACGGCGTCCTCTCCCCCGATACCGAGAACGTTGACGACGTTCGGATGGTGCACCTCGGAGGCCGAACGGGCCTCGGCGAAGAACGCCGCCCGGGACTCAACCGAACCAGACAGGTGCGGATGCAGAATCTTCAAAGCCACGGGCAGCCCCGAGGCGGCCTCGACGGCTGAGAAGACCGACGCTGTCCCTCCCGTGCCGAGCAGATTCCCCAGGCGGTACCGGCCAGCGATAAGACCGTCAGCGGAGGCATCCGTCATCGACGCTACCTACCCGAACGTCGTTGGGTCACCACGACAAAATTTTCGTCGCTTCTGGCTGCTCGTGTGCGCCGCTATTCTGTGGCACTGGAGCATCGGCTATGACCATCGCACCGCCCAACGCCTCGATGGTAGCCGCAGCAGCTTCGAGGCTCGCCGCGGCAGCAGCAAACCAGCGACCGTTGGTCATCACGACCGTTTCGTCCAGAAATATGCAGAAACCGTAAGTTCCCGACGCGGGGCCGATTACCGACGCTGCGCGCATTTCCGCCACGAGGCCCTGAAGCCGCAGAACGTGTGCCCGGGCACTCCCCAGCGAACTGTAAACCGACGCGCTGCGACCGAGTTCTCGATTGTTGGGGGCGAGAAGGCGCCACAGTCCAGCCTGAACGGCGGCCACATCAGGCAACGTCCGGGCAGCTACCGGGCGAGAGATGGGCGTCATCGACGGCGAACCAGCGTTAATTTGACCACGAAGAGTTGCCCAGCCCTGCAGTCGCGGATCGGCCAGTGTGCTAAATGCCGAAAACACGACGTGACTTCTGCCTGGCATGCTGGCTCCCGTAAACAATGAGCGCACACCTTGTCCGTCTCGGTGGTGCGACGGCTGGAGTAAACCCGGCTAGACGAGAACTTTCCGTCGCTAAGGTGACGATCAGTTGGCTGGCAGGTTACGAGGAGGTGAACGACGAGAGTCTAATCGGCGATTAGTCCGCACGCGCAGCCTCAACTAGCGGCGAAGCGCCTTGCGGGCGAGGTAGTTGCCGAAGAACTGCACGAACTGCACCAGCACGATGATCAGCAGCACGGCCGCCCAGGTCACGATCGGGTTGAACTGGCGGTAGCCGTACTGCAGGGCGAAGTTGCCCAGGCCGCCGCCGCCGACGTAGCCGGCGACCGCCGACATGTCCACGAGCGCCACGAAGATGAAGGTATAGCCGAGAATCAGCGGTCCGAGCGCTTCGGGCAGCAGCACCGTGAAGATGATGCGAATCGGCCCGGCACCGACGCTGCGCGCCGCGTCGATCACGCCGGGCGTCACGGTGAGCAGGTTCTGCTCGACGATGCGCGCCATGGCGAAGGACGCCGCGAGAGCGATCGTGAAGATGATCGCGTTATTGCCGATGCCGCTGCCGGTGACGGCCCGGGCCAGTGGTTGCGCCGCCGCGAGAAAGATGATGAACGGAATCGGGCGAATGAAGTTCACCAGCAGGTTGAGCACGAAGAACAACGGTTTGTTCTCGAGGATACTGCCGGCCCGGGTGAGGTAGAGCCCGAGGCCCACCACCAGCCCACCGAGGCCACCGAAGAAGAGAGTGAGCGCGACGATGTAGAGCGTCTCGTAGGTGGCCGTCCAGAGTTCGGGCAGCAGATTGATCAGGGCATCCATCAGCGCACCTCCGTGACGGTCGTGAGCGTTCGAATATGGGCGAGTACCTGGTCGACGACCGGGTCAGCGCCGGTGAGGGCGAGAGTGAGGTGCCCGAACGGGCGTCCCTGAATCTCGTTAATGCCGCCGTAGACGACCTCGAAGGCGATGCCGGCCCTGGCCAGTTCACCGAAGACGGCGCCCTGGTCGACCGCGCTGTCGCGAAAGGCCAGCGTGACGATGCGGCCGGCGTGACGTTCGCGCAGCACGGCGAGTTCGGCCGGAGATGGCACCCCCTTGACCACGGTTGAGACGAACCGAGCGGATGCCGCGGCTTGCGGGTTCGAGAACACATCAAAGACGGGTCCGCGTTCAATGACCCGGCCCTGGTCCATCACGGCGACCTTGGTCGCGATGGTCTGGATGACATCCATTTCGTGGGTGATCACGATGATGGTGACCCCGAATTCCGCATTCACTCGCTTCAGCAGGGCGAGGACTTCGTGGGTGGTTTCCGGGTCGAGGGCGCTCGTGGCCTCGTCGGCGAGCAGGATGCTCGGCTGGGTTGCGAGGGCACGGGCAATACCGACCCGCTGCTTCTGGCCACCGGAGAGCTGGTCGGGAAAGGACCCGGCCTTGTCGCTGAGGCCGACGAAGTCGAGCAGCTCGGCCACGCGTGCGGCGCGCTTCTCCTTGGGATATCCGGCGACTTCGAGCGGGTAGGCCACATTGCGGGCCACCGTGCGGGAGCCGAGCAGGTTGAACTGCTGAAAGATCATGCCGATGCCGAGGCGCACCTGGCGCAGCTCGCGCTCTCGCAGCGCGGCGATGTTCTGCCCGTTGACCCAGATTTCACCGGAAGTCGAACGCTCGAGAGCATTGACCAGACGCACCAGGGTGCTCTTGCCGGCACCGGAATAGCCGATAATGCCGTAAATATCACCGGCTTCAACGTCGAGGCTGACATCGGCGATCGCCGTGACGCTCGCGCCGTCTTTGGACGTGGGCGGGTAGATCTTGCCCACATTGCGCAGACTGACTACAGCCATCCGTTTGCCTCGCTCATTTCATGCTCCGTGATACCCGACACAACAGCGCAGTCCAGGGCGCCTGCTCCCCCGGACTGCGCTGATGAAGCGGATGCTTACTTGGCGGCCTTGATATCGGCCTGAACCGTCGCGAGCGACTTGGCCAGGTCGGAGGCGGGGGTGGTCACCATTTCGGCGGTGTCGCCCGAGACGGCCAGCACGCCGTCCTGCACGTCCTGGGTGTTCTGGTAGATCTCGACGAGCTGCTGGAAGGTCGCGTTGTCCTTGTCTTCGTCCCGCGAGGCGAAGATGTTGACGTAGGGCAGCGCCTGCGGGTCGGTCGCGTCATCGGTGGCGATGGCGTCCTCGAACTTGAGTCCGCCCTTCTCGGCGAAGTCGTTGTTGATGACCGCGGCGGCGACGTCGGGCAGCGACGCGACGGTGAGCGAGGCGTCGAGGGCCGTGACCTTGACCTTGGAGGCCTCCTCGTCGATGTCGGACAGGCTCGAGAAGATGGATCCGCCGTCTTTCAGAACGATGAGACCGTTGGACTGCAGAATGACGAGCGCGCGTGCCTGATTGCTGTCGTCGTCGGGCACGGCGATGGTGTCGCCCTTCACGATGTCATCGACGTTGCTGTACTCGGTGGAGTACAGGCCCAGCGGGTAGATGGCCGTGGCGCCGATCGGAGCCAGGTTGTCGCCGCTCGCCTCGTTGTATTCGGCGAGGTAGACGATGTGCTGGAACTGGTTGAGGTCGACCTCTCCGGCGGCGAGGGCCGGGTTCACCTGCGGGTACTGCGCGAAGTCGACGATCTCGATCTCAATGCCCTCGGCCGCTGCGGCCTCGGTGTAGATCTCCCAGTACGGGTCGCTCGCTCCGACGACGCCGATCTTGATGGCATCACCCTCGGTACCGGTGGCCGGTCCTTCGGAGGCTCCGGCACAGCCGGCCAGCAGGGCGACGAGCGGTACGAGGGCGAGACCAGCGAGCAGGCTCTTCTTGTTCACGATTTTCTTCACGGTAATTCCTTCAGGCGCTGTGGGTTCGGTTTCGTATGGCAGGGCGCAGCACAGTGCATTTCGTCACGGTTCAACGAGACGCACTGACAGCTTGCGGGCACACAACAACGACCGGTCAAACCAGAAGGCTGCGCCCACGAGGAGCTGTGTACCGCGGCTGCGCAGGCACCCCTTAACGATACGTGCCGAAGCTGCGACGCGTGGCCTGCACCGACACACTGCGTCACAGCTTCTGCGAAACTAGCCCTCGATCAGCTCAGTAAGTTCGACCCAGCGGGTTTCCAGCGTGGCGATGGTCTCTTCGAGTTCGGTCAGCTTCACGCCGAGTTCGCCGAGACCGGCAAAATCGGACTGGTCGTGGGCGGCGAGCTTCTCGTGCTTCTGCGCAATACGCTCCTGCAACTTGACCACCTTGCGGTCGATGGAGCCGAGCTCCTTCTGGGCGTTGCGCAGTTCAGCGCCGCCCAGGCTGGGGATCTTTTTGGTCTTGCCAGCGGCATCCGTTGGAGAACCGGCTGCCGGGCCGGCGACCGCCCTGCGGCGTACCTCGAGGTACTGGTCGACGCCGCCGGGCAGGTGACGAAAGCCGCCGTCCATGACCGCGTACTGGTTGTCGGTGACGCGCTCGATGAGGTACCGGTCGTGCGACACGACGAGCAGGGTGCCGGGAAAGGAGTCGAGCAGGTCTTCCATGGCGGCGAGCATGTCGGTGTCGAGGTCGTTGGTGGGCTCGTCGAGGATGAGCACGTTCGGCTCGCTCAGCACGATGAGCAGCAGTTGCAGACGGCGCTTCTGGCCACCGGAGAGGTCCTTGACCTGGGTGGTGAGCTGTGCGCTCAAGAAGCCCATGCGTTCGAGCATCTGGCCAGGCGTGATCTCTTTGCCGCCGGCCATGTAGCTGGTTTTCTGGCGGCCGATGACGTCGCTGACCCGGTCGTTGCGAATCTCGTCGAGTTCGAACAGCTGCTGGGTGAGCACGGCCACCTTGATGGTCTTGCCGCGCTTGACCGTTCCCGTCGTCGGCTGCAGGGTGCCGGCGACGAGGTTCAGCAGGGTGGACTTTCCTGCGCCGTTGACGCCCATGATGCCGGTGCGCTCCCCCGGCGCGATGCGCCAGGTGATGTCGTTCAGCACGGTCTTGTCGCCGAATTTCACGCCGATGTCGATGAGGTCGACGACGTCCTTGCCGAGGCGCTGCATCGCCATCGACTGCATCGTGACGGTGTCGCGGGGCGGCGGCTCATTCTCGATCAGCACGTTGGCGGCATCGATGCGGAACTTGGGCTTGGCGGTGCGGGCCGGGGCGCCGCGGCGCAGCCAGGCCAGTTCTTTCTTCATGAGGTTCTGGCGCTTGGATTCAACGACGGAACTCATGCGGTCGCGCTCGACGCGCTGCAGAATGTAGGCGGCGTAGCCACCCTCGAACGGCTCAATCAGGCGGTCGTGCACCTCCCAGGTGATATTGCAGACCTCGTCGAGGAACCACCGGTCGTGGGTGACGACCACGAGTCCGCCCGACTGGGCTGCCCAGCGGGTCTTGAGGTGACCGGCGAGCCAGGAAATGCCTTCCACGTCGAGGTGGTTGGTGGGCTCATCGAGGAAGATGCAGTCGTAATCGCCGATGAGCACGGCGGCGAGGGCAACGCGGCGGCGCTGGCCACCGGAGAGGTCGTCGACGAGGGCGTCCCAGGGGATGTCGCGCACGAGGCCGCCGATGACGTCGCGCACCTTGGCGTCGCCAGCCCAGACGTGTTCTTCGATCCCGCCGACGATGGTGTGGCCGACGGTCTGGCCGCTGGCGAGGTCGTCGGACTGGTCGAGCATGCCGATCGTGACGCCGCGGCGACGGGTGACCCGGCCTTCGTCGGGTTCCATGCGGCCGGCGAGCAGACGCATCAGGGTGGACTTGCCGTCGCCGTTCTTGCCGACGACGCCGATGCGGTCGCCTTCGTTGAGGCCAACGGTGACGCTGTCAAAGATGACGCGGGTGGGAAATTCGAGGTGCAGGGACTCAGCCCCGAGAAGATGTGCCATAGCCTCCAAGTTTACGGCACGCCGGGGCGTACGATTCCGGACTAGTCGTTGATCAGGCGGGCGCCGTGCACCGGGCCGGTGGCGCGCACGACGCGCAGGCGGGAGGCGGAGAGCGCGACCTGCAATTCGAGCGCGCTGTCGGCATCCGCTACCAGAAAGGCCACGGTCGGGCCGGAGCCGGAGAGGATACCGGCGAGGGCTCCGTTTTCTTCACCGAGCTGCAGCACCTTGCCGAGGCCGGGCGCGAGGTGCAGAGCGGGGGCCTGTAGGTCGTTGTGCAGCACGTCGGCGAGCATGTGCGGGTCGCCGGCCCGCAACGCCTGCAGCACGTTTGCGTCGACGGAGGGCTGGTGCTGGGCAGGAAAAATATCCTGGGCGTGGCGGTCGCGGTGCCGATCGAGTTCCTGATAAACACCGGGTGTCGACATACCGAAGTCGGCGAGGGCGAGCACCCACTGAAATTTGCCCTTGGCCAGCGCCGGGCTGAGCTGGTCGCCGCGGCCGGTGCCGATCGCGGTGCCGCCGGTGAAGGAGAACGGCACGTCGGCGCCGAGCTTGGCGGCGATCCCGAGCAACTCGTCCTTGGTGGCGTTGGTGCCCCAGAGCGCGTCGCAGGCTAGAAGGGTGGCTGCGGCGTCCGCGGAGCCGCCGCCCATTCCACCGGCAATGGGTACGTTCTTTTCGATCTCGAGGTGCACGCCGCCGCGATAGCCCGCCTTGCGGGCCAGGGCCCGAGCGGCCTTGATGGCGAGGTTGGTGCCGCCGGTCGCGAGGCCGGAGGCGTCGATGCTGCCGCTGAATTCGACCGAGAAGTCGGTAGCGGGCGTGGCGCGCACTTCTTCGAACAGGGAAACGGCCTGGTAGGCCGTCGCGAGGTCGTGGTAGCCGTCTTCCATGACGGCACCGACCTTGAGAAAGACGTTGATTTTGCCGGGAGCCCGCGCGTGCACAACGGGGCTGCCGGCGGTCGTCATCATGCTTTTAACTTAGCCCAGCCTGTCTACCCGCACGGACAGCACGCTCGTGCTAGGCCGGTATCCAGACCCGGGCGATGGCAAGAAAGTCGTGCACGGTCAGCTGTTCGCCGCGGGTGGTCGGGTCGATTCCGGCCTCCGACATGAGAGCGGATGCCGCCGACGAGTCCCCGAGAACGACCGACAGTGACTGGCGCAGCATCTTGCGGCGCTGTTGAAAAGCGGCGTCGACGAGCGCGAAGGTCTTCAGCCGCAGTTCCTCGGATTCCAGCGGGGTGGCGCGACGATCGAAGGCGATCAGGATCGAATCGACGTTGGGAACCGGCCAGAACACCTGGCGGCTGACCTTGCCGGCGGTGCGAAAATCGCCGTACCAGGCGGCTTTGACGCTTGGGCTGCCGTAGACCTTGTTGCCGGGAGGAGCGGCGAGACGCTCGCCGACCTCGGCCTGCACCATGACCACACCAGCGCGAATCGAATCGAAGTGCTCGAGCAGGTAGAGCAGCACCGGAACGGACACGTTGTAGGGCAGGTTGGCGACGAGCCGGGTCGGGTCGCCGGGCAGTTCGGTGATCTTGAGGGCGTCGGCGCGGATGACCGTGAGCGCAGCACCGGGCTGCATGAGATCGACCGTCAGCGGAAGCTGCTCGGCGAGGCGGTCGTCGATCTCCACGGCGACAACGGCCGCGCCGATTTCGAGCATGCCGAGGGTGAGTGAGCCGAGGCCCGGGCCGACCTCGACAACGGTGTCACCCGGCGCGACCCGGGCGACCTTGACGATGCGCCGCACGGTGTTGCCGTCGATGACGAAGTTCTGGCCGAGCTTCTTGGTGGGGTTGACTCCGAGCATCTCGGCGAGGTCGCGAATCTCGGCGGGGCCGAGGAGCGTCTTGGTGGGCTTGGCCGCGATGGCGGGGTCAGCGGGGACGGGCTCCGGGGAGTGGCGGCCGGTCATGCGAGGCCGCCGAGTGGGGCCTGATCGGGATTTTGCTCGTCGTTTGGGGCGGCGAAGGCAGCGGTGACGGGCTCGGCGTCCCAGCGTCCGTAGACCAGCTCGGTGTTGGCGGTGATTTGCGCGGAGAGCAGGGAGACATCCGTTTCGAGGTGGGCGGCCATGCCGCGCAGCGTGTTGGGCAGCAGGTACGGCGCATTGGGCCGGCCACGGTAGGGCAGCGGCGTGAGAAAGGGGGCATCCGTTTCGACCAGCAGCAGGTTGCGCGGGGCGGCGAACAGGGCTTCCCGCAGGTTGCCGGCGTTCTTGAACGTGACATTGCCGGCGAAGGACATATACCAGCCGTGCTCGGCGCACAGCCGAGCCATGTCGGCGTCGCCGGAGAAGCAGTGAAAGACCGTACGTTCGGGGGCGCCAACCCGAAGCAGAGTTTCGATCACGGCCTCGTGGGCGTCGCGGTCGTGAATTTGAAGTGCAAGGTTGTGCTCCTTGGCGATGCGGATATGCGCTTCGAAGGAGCGGAACTGGGCGGCGCGACCGTCGTGACCCGTACGAAAGAAGTCGAGGCCGGTCTCCCCGACCGCGACCACGCGCGGCTGGCCGGCGAGTTCGTTGATCACGGCGAGGGCGTCGTCGAGAGTTCCGGCTTCCTCGAGATCGGGTGCCTCGTTGGGATGGATCGCGACGGCGGCCAGCATGCGCGGCTCGATCCGGGCAGCAGCAGCCGACCAACGTGAGGTTTCGACGTCTCCGCCGACCTGGATCACACCACGCACGCCAACGCTCGAGGCGCGGTCGAGCTGTTCCCGATAGCTGAGCGGATGCTCCCCATCGGCGATTTCGAGATGGGTGTGGTTGTCGTAGACGGGAACCGTGAGTGGCTCCGGTAGCGGTGGGTAGCTCAGGTCGCGGCCCGCGGTATTGTCGCGGCGGCGAATGGCACTGCCGTAGCCGTCGATGCCGTCAGGAGCAGGCCCGTCATTAGGCACCGCGTCATTAGGCATCGGCTGGCTCCACGATCGATTCGATGCGCGGGAACAGCGGTTCGAGCGGGCTGACCTGGGCGCCGCCGGTCCACTCCCAGGCCCGGTCGACGCGCTGGTCGGTGAGGGCGCCGTCGCCGCCGAGGGCGGTCCACAGCTTGGCGGTGGCAATGGGAATGACCGGAGAGAGCAGCACGGTGAGGGTGCCGAGGCCGCGCACGGCCGTGTGCAGCACGGTCTCCAGGCGCGCCCGGGTTTCCGGGTTCTTGGCCAGGGCCCACGGTTCCTGCAGGGTGATGTAGCCGTTGAGTTCGTCGACGAGTTCCCACACGCTGGTGAGGGCGTCGTGGATGGCGAGGGTCTCGATGGCTTGCGCCGCGGCATCCGTCACCCGCTGTTCGGTGGCAGCAATCGCGAGGTCATCGGCTGTGAGCTCGCCGGCGGCCGGCACAACGCCGACGCAGTAGCGCACGACCATGGCGATCACGCGGGAGGCGAGGTTGCCGAAGCCGTTGGCGAGTTCGGACTGGTAGCGGGCCGAGAGGTCTTCCCAGCTGAACGAACCGTCTTGGCCGAAGCTGATGGCACGCATGAAGTAGTAACGAAAGGCATCGGAGCCGAAAGTGTCGGTGATCTGGCTCGGGGCGATACCGGTGAGCTTGGACTTGCTCATCTTCTCGCCGCCGACCAGCAGCCAGCCGTGGCCGAAGACCTGCTTGGGTACCTCGATACCGGCGGCCATGAGCATGGCCGGCCAGATGACGGCGTGAAAACGCAGAATATCCTTGCCGACGATGTGGGTCGCGGGCCAGCGGCTCGCGAATTCCTCGTCGTTCTGGCCGTAGCCGGCCGCGGTGATGTAGTTGAGCAGCGCGTCGAACCAGACGTAGACGACGTGCGATTCGTCCCACGGCACTTTGATGCCCCAGTCGAAGCTCGAGCGGGAGATCGACAGGTCACTCAGGCCGCGCTTGACGAAGGACATGACCTCGTTGCGGGCCGCTTCCGGCTGCACGAAGTCAGGGTTTTCTTCGTAGAGCGCGAGCAGACGGTCGGCGAAGGCGCTCATCTTGAAGAAGTAGTTCTTCTCGTGCAGCAGTTCGACCGGCTTGGAGTGGATCGCGCAGACCGGTTGGCCGGCGTATTCGCCGGTGCCGTCGACGAGGTCGGTGGTCTGCTTGTATTCCTCGCAGCCGACGCAGTAGTAGCCCTCATACTCGCCGGTGTAGATGTGGCCCTCGTCGTGCAGGTGCTGCAGAAACTTCTGCGCGTTCACCTCGTGGCGTTCGTCGGTGGTGCGGATGAAGTCGTCGTTGGCAATATTGACGGTCTCCAGCAGCGGCTTCCACGCGGTCTCGACCAGCCGGTCGGCCCATTCCTTCGGCGTGACGCCGTTGGCGGTGGCGGTGCGCAGAATCTTCTGGCCGTGTTCGTCGGTGCCGGTGAGCAGCCAGGCGTCATCGCCCGACTGCCGGTGCCAGCGCGCGAGCACATCGGCGGCGACCTCGGTGTAGGCGTGCCCGATGTGCGGCACATCATTCACGTAGAAAATGGGCGTGGTGATGTAAAAAGAGCCTGCGGACATGCGTTCATCTTATGCGCAGCGTGCGGACCTGACGTTTTGTTACTCGCTGTGGGAGCTCTCCGCCGCTGGGCCGGCGGCTGCCAGGTGGTGTCGGTGGCCGAAGACCGGCGGGAGCGCCTCGTGGATGGGCGGAACCGGCGGGCGGTTCGGGACATCCTTCGTTACCTCGCTCTCGCGCACGTCGATGCCACGTACCTTCTGGTGCGCATACTCGACTGGCATCATGCACAGCACGATCTTGCCGTGGGCATGCCCAGCTTCCAGCTCCCGATAGGCGTCCCGCACCCGTTCGAATGGGTAAATGGCGGCAACCGGAATCACGATCTGATGGTCGGCGATCAGGCGCGCAATCTTCTCAAGCACGACGGTGTCGGTCGAGTCAACATTCATCAGTCCGTTGTCGCCCAGGCGATTCAGCTCGGTATCAACACCATCGGGCGCAATCCGCCGCAACCGCTCGTCGAATCCTGGACCGTATTCCACCGGTATCACGCCGATTTGGCGCAGGTAGTCAAAACTGTTCGGGCTGGCGGTGCCGATAACTCGGGCTCCGCGTCGTTTGGCCAACTGTGCCGCGATCACGCCGACACCACCGTGTGCGGCGTGCACGAGCACCGTGCGACCCGGGCCGGGGCTCGCGCCGGAGACCGCCTGCCACGCGGTCGCTGCAGCAACGTAAAGGCTGCCGGCGATCTCCCACGGCAACCGCTCGGGCTTGTGAATGATGTTCCCTACCGGGACTGTGACAAAATTCGCCTGGGAACCGCGCACCGTGTGACCGAGCACCGCGTCGCCGATTTTCCACCCGGTGACGCCCGCTCCGGCGCCCGCGATAAAGCCGGCGAAGTCGCTGCCCTGTCCTGCCGGGAAGTGCGCAGGCCACTCGTTGTCGAGTCGCCCTTCCCGAATACTGGATTCGCCAGGGTTCAGGCCTGCCGCCATGACCTCAACGACCACCTCACCGACACCAGGAACCGGCGCGGTCATCTCGACCAGATCGAGAACTTCCGGCCCCCCATAGCGGGAGAATTGCACCGAGCGCCACATGAGAACCTCCCGAGGTTGGTCGCGACCGTGCGACTTACACTTATCGAACCTAACGCTGAAGAGGACTCGGGTATTCCGGTTTTTTTACGGCAGGTTTTCCCGGGCCGGCCTTCGCCTGCAGCGCGTGCTCGTACAGTTCACGCTTGCCAAGTCCGCTGGCCGCGGACACGTCGGCCGCAGCTTCTTTCAAGCGGATGCCGCCAGCCACCAAATCCAGCACCTCGGCCACGCCCATGGCCAGGTCCAGCACCCGCACTTCCGCACCGGCAACGACGACACAGATCTCGCCACGCACCCCCGCTGCCGCCCAATCGGCCAGTTCGCTTGCCGTGCCGCGCTTGACCTCCTCAAAAAATTTGGTCAGCTCGCGACAGACCACGACGCGGCGGTCAGGGCCGAGCGTTGCGGCGAGGTCGAGCAGCGAGTCCGCCAGGCGATTGGGCGATTCGAAGAAGACCATAGTGCGGCGTTCAGCGCTGAGATCGCGCAGCAGTTTGACCCGCTCGCCGTGTTTGCGCGGCAGGAACCCCTCGAACGTGAACCGGTCGGTCGGCAGCCCGGACACGGCGAGGGCGGTCAGCACGGCGGACGGGCCGGGCAGGGCGGTTACCTGCACGCCGGCGGCGACCGCGGCATCCACTAAATGAAAGCCGGGATCAGAGACGGTGGGCATGCCGGCGTCGCTGAGTACGAGAATGTCCGTGTCGCGAGCCAGTTCGACCAGTTCGGCGGCCTTGCCGCGTTCGTTGTGATCGTGCAGGGCAATGAGTCTGGGCCGATTCTCGATGCCGAGGGCCTTGAGCAGGTGAACGGTGACGCGGGTGTCTTCGGCCGCCACGATGGTGATGGTGCTCAGGGTCTCGATCAGGCGCCGGGAGGCGTCGCCGAGGTTTCCGATCGGGGTGGCAGCAAGAATGATCATGCTGCAATTCTCGCAGCACCAGCCGAGCATCCGTTCTTCGGTCCCTCTGTACGATGGTCACGTGCTCGCTACTAGTCGATGGGTTCGCTGGGGCGCTCCCCTCGCAGTGGTCCTCCTGGCCGCGGTGCTACGGCTGTGGAACCTCGGTGTGCCGCACGCGCTCGTCTTCGACGAGACGTTCTATGTCAAGGACGCCTGGAGCCTGTTCAATAACGGCTACGAGTCCACCTGGCCGGCAGACGCCAACGTTCAGTTCGAGGCGGGCCACACCGACATATTCACAACCGACCCGTCCTTTGTCGTGCATCCACCGCTCGGAAAATGGCTCATCGGGCTCGGCATGAATTTGCTCGGCCCCGGCAACCCGTGGGGCTGGCGGCTGGCGACGGTCGTGGTGGGGGTGCTCGCGGTCGTGCTCATCATGCTCGTGGCGCAGAAGCTGTTTCAGTCCCGCTTGCTCGCCCTGATCACCGGTTTTCTGCTCGCGATCGACGGTCACGCCATCGTCATGAGCCGCGTGGCGCTGCTCGACAACTTCGTGATGTTCTTCGCCTTGCTCGGTTTCGGGGCAATCTTGCTGGACCGCGAGTGGCACGCGACTCGACTGGCCAGCCGACTGGCCGGGCTCCGTGAGCAGGGCTGGGGTCCGGCGCTGTGGTGGCGGCCCTGGCTGCTCGCCGCCGGCCTCGCCTTCGGTCTGGCCAGCTCGGTGAAATGGTCCGGCGTCTATTTTCTCGCCGCGTTCGGCATCTACCTCGTCGTCGTGGATGCGCTGGCCCGGCGCCGTAATGGCGTGTCATTCTGGCTCAGCGCCGCCATCCTCAAACAGGCCCCGGTCACGTTTCTGCTGCTGGTTCCGATTGCCGTCATGACGTTCCTGGTTTCCTGGACCGGCTGGTTTGTCACGCGCGGTGGGTACTACCGCCAATGGGCCGATTCGACCGGGGCCGACGGGGCGGGGGCCGTCTGGACCGGTCCGCTCGCCTGGGTTCCGCATACCCTGCAGAGCTTCTGGCATTACCAGGCGGCTGCGTACACGTATCACGTGGGGCTCGCCACACCGCATCCGTACCAGGCAAACCCGTTGTCCTGGCTGTTCATGACCCGACCGACCAGCATGTACTACCGCGGTTCCAGCTCGGGTGAACTCGGCTGCCAGCTGCAGAGCTGCTCTGAGGCCATCACGTCGGTCGGTAACCCCCTCATCTGGTGGGCGGCGACGGCAGCGTTGTTCTACCTCGTCTACCGGCTGGCTCGGTATCGGGAATGGCGGGTCGGTTTCATATTGATGGGCATGGTCGCCGGCTACCTACCGTGGTTGATGTACCTCAACCGCACGGTTTTTCAGTTTTATACGATCGCCTTCGAACCGTATCTGCTGCTCGGACTCACCTTCGTCATTGGCCTGGTACTGAAGCAAATTCCCGACCAGGCGCGGCCCAAACGCAGGCATTCAGCACATTCGCAGGTACCGGAATACGATCCCCAACCTCAGCTTGGGGCTCTTCGGGCGGTCATCGTCGGCCTCGGCGTCGCCCTGCTGCTCACAGCGTTTTTCTTCCCGGTATGGACCGGAATGCAGACATCCTTCCTGTTTTGGCAACTGCATGTATGGATGCCAAGTTGGCGATAGAACGGTCGAATACATTCCATTTTTGGCATATAATGACTGGGAATGCTGTGTGAATAAAGCACGAATCGCGGTCGGACAACCGTAGACTGACGACTATCTGCACGACGAGTAATCGCTCACGTCCCGACTGAGAAGTCCCGATCCACTAAGGCCTCATGTCGGAAGCACTAGCCGCACCCTCGGTCCGTATCATCAGGACCCGCCCGGGTGGAGACACCAAGAACCCCACAACCGAATACTCCGCACTCCTGCACACCGTGCGCAATCTGGGCCTGCTCGGCCGGCGCACCGGTTTCTACTGGATGGTGTTCTCCATCCTCGTCGTCGCCACGGGCGGCGCTATTGCCGGTTTCGTTCTGCTCGGTGACACCTGGTATCAGCTGATCATCGCCGCAGCCCTCGGCCTCATCTTCACCCAGTTCGCTTTCTTGGCGCACGAAGCTTCACACCGTGCCGTGTTCACCTCCGGCAAAGCCAACGACCGAGCCGGTCGCATCCTGGCCAACCTGTTCGTCGGCATCAGCTACGCCTGGTGGATGACCAAGCACAGCCGGCACCACGCCAACCCGAACGTCATCGGCAAGGACCCCGACATCGAGCCCGACTTCATCGTGTTCCGCGAGGAAGACGCCAAGAAGGTTAGCCGCCTCGGCGCACTCGTCACCCGCAAGCAGGGCTACTTCTTCTTCCCGCTATTGATGTTCGAGGGCATCAACCTGCACATTCAGGGCTTCAAGACGGTCTTCGGCAAGCACAAGGTCGACCAGCGCTGGATCGAGATCACGATGCTCGTCACCCGCATCTCGCTCTACCTCGCCGTCATCTTCTTCTTTCTGCCGCTCGGCATGGCCTTCGCCTTCGTCGGCGTGCAGATGGCCGTGTTCGGCGTCTACATGGGTGCGTCCTTTGCCCCCAACCACAAGGGGATGCCGCAGCTTCCGGCCGAAAGCAAGGTCGACTTTCTGCGCCGCCAGGTGCTGACCAGCCGCAATATTCGCGGTGGTACCTTTATCGACACCTATATGGGCGGGCTCAATTACCAGATTGAGCACCACCTGTTTCCGAACATGGCCCGACCGCACCTGCGCAAGGCGCAGGAAATCGCCAAGGAATACTGCCAGTCGCACGGCGTGAAGTACACCGAGACCGGCGTCTTCGAAAGCTACGGCATCGTCATCGCTTACCTCAACAAGGTCGGCCTGGCCGCTCGTGACCCGTTCGACTGCCCGATGACCGCACGGTTCCGCACGCACTAGTTCCACACGCACTAGTTCCACACGCACTAGTTCCGCAGCACCGAAAACCTGAAGGCCGTCCCTCCGGAGGCGGCCTTCGTGCATCGCAGCTGGACCATTTCTGAGAATGTGTCAAATGGGTGCTGTTCGGTGTCAAATGGGTATTGTTTGGTGTCAGAGCTTGCTACTGGCCGCCGCCCTGCTCGCGCCGGTTGGTCTGGCCCTGGCCATTCCACAGTCGGCCCAGGCCATCGATGACGGAACCCTGGGCATCCGTCCCCCACTTGAGTCTGACTTCGTTCACATTGCTCTCGCGCCGAGGGCGCCTTCGCCCTGGCGGCGCAGGCAGACACGAGCGTGGGAGTGGGCGCCTGGGTCGCCCTCGATGCTGGGGAAATACCCGTTCCGGCCAACGCTTTCCGCTCCAACTTCGCCGGCGTTTATGGCAACACCGTCAACCCGTACATCGCGACCATCACCTTCACGATCGCCTAACGAACGGTTCGCCCCCAGCTAGTGAGCCCCCTTATTACCGCAAGGGAGGCTCAAGTAATTAACCCGCAACGCCGTCCTGGCCGGCCTCCGGGGGCTTCGACCCGAAACCTGCGATCCGAGTGACGTGCGCGCGGCCTGGTCCGGCCTCGACACCGGCGCGACCATCACGCTGCTCGGCGGGCACACGATCCCGATCCTCCAGAGTGATGTGCACTTCGAACCGCATACCCGGCTCCCCGGGCATCCGAACGCGCTGACCCTGTCCGCGTTTGGAGCCGATCCGTTTGGCACCGACGACTCGACGGCGCTGTTCGAGGAGACGTACTATTTCATCGGCGGCGGTTTTATTCGGCACGACGGCGACCAGATTCGCGTGGCCGCTCCTCAGCAGCCGATCCCCTTCGAGTCCAGTGCCGAATTGCTCGCGCTGTGCGACGCGCACAAGCTCAGCATCTGCGAGGTCGCGCGCCGCAACGAAGAAGCCATCCATGGCAGCGCCGCATTCGATGCCGGACTCGACGCCATCTGGGACGCCATGCACGTCTGTGTCGAAGCCGGCCTGGTCGCCGAGGGCACGCTGCCGGGCGGACTCAAGGTCAAGCGTCGGGCCGCAGCGGTACGTATGCGCTTAGAGGAATATGACCGCCTGCCCACACACGACCGGGACACCTCGACCGAGTGGCTGCACGCCTTCGCGCTCGCGGTCAACGAAGAGAATGCGGCCGGCGGCCGCGTGTCACCGCGCCGACCAACGGGGCGGCTGCCAGGTCGAGGTCGGAGCTGCGTGTGCCATGGCGTCCGGTGCGCTCTGTGCCGTGCTCGGCGGCACACCGCGCCAGGTCGAAAATACGGCCGAGATCGCGATGGAGCATCACCTTGGACTGACCTGATACCCGGTCGGCGGCCTGGTCCAGGTACCTTGCATCGAACGCAACGCCATCGCCTCGTCGACGGCCGTCTCGGCGGCCCGGCTGGCGCTCCACGGCGATGGGACACACCTGGTCTCCCTCGACACCGTGATCGAAACCATGCGCCAAACCGGACTCGACATGATGACGAAGTACAAGGAAACCAGCAAGGGTGGCCGCGCGGTCAACGTGATCGAGTGCTGATCTGATCCCCAAATGGGGGTAGTGATGCCTGTCCGACCGGACCGGTCTCCCCCTAAGCTAGCTGAACGCGTGGGTCGGCCGGGCCGCACCGTCTTTCTTTGAAGGGTTCCACCATTCGCACCGTTTTCGCACGTCGCCCCCCGGGCATCGCCGTCGCTGCCCTCCTGCTCGTTGCGCTGGTCGGCTGCGCCGGTGAACCAGCACCCGCGGTGACGGTGACCATCACGCCGAGCGTCGCACCGATGCCTTCGCCGACGCCCACCCCGACGCCCACGCCCACTCCGACACCCACGGAGGAAGCGGCATTGATTCCCAACCCGGAAGTACCCGATCTCGTGCCGAACGCGGAACCCGTGCCGCTGCCCCAGGGGCCGGCCGTCGACCTCGGCAGCACACCCGGCGCGCGCGGCACCACGATGTCCGATGGTGCCGGCGCGCTGCTCACCTACACGGTCATCGAAGGTGACGCATTCTTCGATATTGCCCAGCGATTCAATATCCCGGTGCAGCTATTGCTCACCATGAATCCCTCCGTGCCCGGACTCGGCGAGAACATCTACATCAAACAGAAAATCAACCTCGATTGGACCACGACGCTGTAGCTGTGTGTCTCTGAACGACCTGAACCGACTCCGATTCCGGCCGGTGTCGGCGGCCACCGCTAGCCTTGAATTATGACTTCACCCGTGCCATCCTCGCTCGTCGTGTCCAGCCCCATTGTGTCCACGCAATGGCTGGCCGACCATCTCGGTTCCGACAATCTGGTCATTCTCGACGCCACCGTGTTTGCCCTGGCACCCGTCACCCCCGATGGGCCGCGTTACCTCAGTGGGCGCGAGGACTACCTCACCAAGGGACACATCCCCGGTGCCGTGTTCGCCGACCTGTTCGACGTTTTCTCCGACCCGACCGGCGAATTCGACTTCTCGCGGCCGAACGCCGAACTGTTTGAAGCGGCCGCAGCATCCGTCGGCATTGACAATGAGACCACGGTGGTCGTCTACGACGCCGTCGTCGGTCAATGGGCGGCGCGCATCTGGTGGCTGTTCCGATCCTTCGGCTACGACAATGTCGCCGTGCTCGACGGCGGCCTGACCAAGTGGCACGCCGAAACGCGCCCGTACGCCACCGGCGCCGTACGCCCGCGGGTCGCCGGCGGCACGCACCCAAGATTCTCCGGCGGCTTTGTGGCAACGCCGCGGCCCGAGCTGTGGGTCGACAAGAGCTTTGTCGAGTCGATCGTCGCCGGCCACGCGGATGCCGCCCTCGTTTGCTCCATACCGCCGGCGGAGTTCGCCGGTACGGCCGGAACCCGCCCGCGCGCCGGGCACATTCCGGGCAGCATCAGCCTGCCAGCCGCGAAGCTCGTCGACCCCGTCACGAACGCGTTCCTCCGTGGTGACGCGCTCAAAGCGACCCTCGCGCCCACCGTGACCTCAAGCGCTCACCTCGTGACCTACTGCGGCGGCGGGATCGCCGCGGCGGCCAGCGCTCTCGCGCTCATCCGCGCCGGCAACGAGCACGTCTCGATCTATGACGGGTCGCTCAACGAATGGACGGCCGACGCGGCCGCGCCACTGAGCGGTCCAGGCGCGTAGCGGCGCAGCACGCCGACACCGCACGCGCACGCCCGATCTGGGTAGCCGCTATGCCCGTTACCGTAGCGGCTACCAGTCTCGGGCGTGGGCGCGGTCAAGACCCTGTGCGCGATTAAGGGCGCGGGCGCGGTTAAGGGCGCGGAGCCGCGCTACAGCCGGTTGACCCCGGTGACGCGCACGACGGCTTCGCCGAGCTCGTCAGAGTCGGCGAGGTTCACGCTCGCGCTGATTCCCCAGTCGTGGTCCCCGGCCGGGTCGTCGAGAATCTGGCGCACGATCCACTCTTCGGTGCCCTCCTCGATCATGAGCAGGTCGGAGCTGCGCGCGTTGCCGCCGGTGAGCAGCTCATTGTGCTCGGCGAAGTAGCCATCCATCGCCTCGGCCCAGACGTCACTGGAATAGCCGTGCTCGCGGTCCAGTTCGCCGAGCTGGTCGTAGTGCTCGAGTGCGGCCAACTGCACCCGGCGGAACAGTTCGTTCCGCACCAGAATGCGAAAGGCCCGCGTGTTGGTGGTGAGGCGGCGCGGCGGCGGCGGCAGAATCGCGTGCGATTCGGCGGCGTGCACGGCGAGATCGGGGTGCAGCAGTTCCTCCCACTCGTCGAGCAGGCTCGAGTCGACCTGGCGCACGAGCTCGCCGAGCCATTCGATCAGGTCGAGCAGGTCTTCGTTCTTAGCCTCGTCGGGAATGGTCTGTCGGGCCGCCCGGTAGGCGTCAGACAGGTAGCGCAGCACGACACCCTCGCTGCGGGCGAGCTTGTAGAACGCGATGAATTCCCCGAACGACATGGCCCGCTCATACATGTCGCGCACGACGGTCTTCGGTCGCAGCTCGAAGTCGGCGATCCATGGCTGGGAGGCCTTGTAGGTCTCGAAGGTGTAGTTCAGCAGCTCCTCGAGGGGCTTGGGGTAGGTGATCTCTTCGAGCAGCGCCATCCGCTCGTCGTATTCGATGCCTTCCCGCTTCATCGCATTCACAGCTTCACCGCGGGCGGCGAACTGCTGCCCCATGAGCACCGGCCGCGGGTCGTCCAGGGTAGATTCCAGAATCGAGATCATGTCGAGCGAGTAGGTGGGCGCTTCGGGGTCGAGCAGCTCGAACGCGGCCAGCGCGAACGGCGAGAGCGGCTGGTTGAGCGCAAAGTTGGCCTGCAGGTCGACGGTCAAACGGATGCTGCCGCTCGCGCTCTGCTCCACAATTCCGGCTTCGCGGAGGGTCTTGTAGATGCCCAGCGCGCGCCGGGCCAGCACCAGCTGTCGCCGCCACGGTTCGTGGTTGTCGAAGACCAGCGAGTACACGTGCGCGAAGGCGTCGCCGCCGCGCCCGATCACGTTGATCAGCATCGCCGCGGTCATCTGCATGCTCGACGACAGGGTCTCGGGTTCGGCGTCGACCAGTCGGCGAAAACTCGGTTCGCCCCAGGACACAAAGCCGTCGGGTGCCTTCTTGCGCACGATCTTGCGCTTCTTCTTCGGGTCGTCGCCGGCCTTTTCAATGGCCTTGAGGTTCTCGCTCTCGTGCTCCGGCGCCTGGATCACGACCGTGCCGGCGGTGTCGTAGCCGGCCCGCCCGGCCCGCCCGGCGATCTGATGGAACTCGCGCACGTTGACCTGGCGCATTTTCACACCGTCGTACTTGGTGAGCGCGGTGAACAGCACGGTGCGAATGGGCACGTTGATGCCGACGCCGAGGGTGTCGGTGCCGCAGATCACGCGCAGGTAGCCGCGCTGGGCGAGCTGCTCGACCAGCCGACGGTATTTGGGCAGCATGCCGGCGTGGTGCACGCCGATTCCCATGCGAATGAGCCGCGACAGGGTCTTGCCGAAACTCGTGGTGAACCGAAACTCGCCGATCAGTTCGGCGATCACATCACGCTGCTCGCGGGAGGCGACCTTGGCGCTCGCGAGGGCCTGGGCGCGTTCCAGGGCGGCCGCCTGAGAGAAATGCACGATATACACCGGGGCTTTGTCGGTGTGCAGCAGTTCTTCGACGGTTTCGTGCACGGGCGTCTGCTCGTAGTAGTAGCTGAGTGGGACCGGGCGTTCCACCCCGGTGACGACGGCCGTGTCCCGTCCGGTACGCCGGGACAGGTCGTCGCTGATGAACTTCACGTCACCGAGCGTGGCCGACATGAGAATGAATTGCACCCGCGGCAACAACAGCAGCGGCACCTGCCAGGCCCAGCCGCGCTCCGGGTCACCGTAGAAGTGGAATTCGTCCATCACGACGAGGTCGACTTCGGTGTCCTCACCGTTGCGCAGCGCGAGGTTGGCGAGGATCTCCGCCGTGCAGCAGATGATCGGAGCATCGGCGTTGACGCTCGAATCGCCGGTCATCATGCCGACGTTCTCCGCTCCGAAGGTCTCCACCAGGGAGAAGAACTTTTCGCTCACCAGGGCCTTGATCGGCGCGGTGTAGAAACTGCGCTTGCCGGCCGAGAGCGCGGCGAAGTGGGCCCCGACAGCCACGAGTGACTTGCCGGTTCCGGTCGGTGTGCTCAAAATGAGGTTGGCACCGGAGACGATTTCGATGACCGCTTCCTCCTGCGCCGGGTACAGGGTGAGGCCCTGCTCGGCCGCCCAGCTTTCGAACGCCTCGAAGAGAACATCGGGGTCGGTTTCGTTTTCGAGGCGTTCAAGCACAGACATAGTCCCTCAAGACTGCACTACCGCGCGCACAAGATGTGACGGATGTCTGACGAAACTGATCCTGCGCCCCCGCTGGGTGGTAATCACAGCAGCCCGTTCTAGGCTGGCGACATGGTCTACGTCACCCCGGACACCGCTGCTGTTGCCACGCCAAGTCGTGCCCGGTCACTCTGGCGCCCGGCGGCTGCCGGGCTCGCCGCGGCGCTGGCTGGCCTCGGGCTGGCCGAGCTGACTGCCGCGTGGATCGCCCCCGGCGCGAGCCCGGTACTCACGGTCGGCGCGCTCGTCATCGACATCGTTCCTGCCGGCGTCAAAGACCTGGTGATCGGCCTGTTCGGCACGGCCGACAAGATCGTGCTGATCGTCACCATCGTGCTCGTGCTGCTGGTACTCGCCGCCCTCGCCGGAATCCTGGAGAGCCGGCGCCCGCCGTTCGGCCGACTGCTCGTCGTACTCATCGGGGGGATCGCCCTGTTCGCGGCGCTGTCCCGCTCGAGCGCCTCTACCCTCGACGTGGTGCCCGCCGTCGCCGCCATGGGGGTCGCGGCGATCGCGCTGACCCTTCTCACGACCCGGTTGCCGCGGTCCGCGCCGGAACCGGCCGGCGCACCCCGCGACCTGAACCGCCCTGACCGTCGTCGGTTTCTCGTCTACACCGGCGTGACCGCCGGCATCGGGCTGCTCGCCCTGGCCGGCGGCCAGATCAGCGCCGCAGCGACCCGGGCAGCGGATGCCGCGCGCGCGCTGTTCACGCTGCCACCGGCATCCGTTCGACAAGCCGCCATACCGGCCGGGGCGAGCCTCGACGTGGCGGGAATCACCCCGCTGATCACCCCGAACGCCGACTTTTACCGCATCGATACCGCCCTCAGCGTGCCGCGCATCGACCCGCGCGACTGGCGGCTGAAGATCACCGGAATGGTCGAGAACGAGGTCGAGATCGACTTCGCCGAACTGCTCGCCCTGCCGCTCGAAGAGAGCACAACGACGCTCGCCTGCGTCTCCAACTATGTCGGCGGCGACCTGATCGGCAATGCCACTTGGCTCGGCTATCCGATTCGCGAGCTGCTAGCCCGGGCGAAACCGCAGACCGGGGCCGACATGGTGCTCTCCCGAAGCCAGGACGGTTTCACCGCCGGCACCCCGATCGAGGCGCTGACCGACGGGCGCAACGCCATTCTGGCGGTCGGCATGAACGGCGAACCGCTGCCGCTCGAACACGGCTACCCGGTGCGCATGGTGGTACCCGGCCTGTATGGCTACGTGTCAGCGACAAAGTGGGTGGTGGAACTCAAGCTCACGCGCTTCGCCGATGAGCAGGGTTACTGGACGCCGCGCGGTTGGTCCGCCCTCGGGCCGGTCAAAGTCTCCTCGCGCATCGACGTACCGCGCGCCGGAACGTCGGCTACGGCCGGGTCGGTCGTCATTGCCGGTGTCGCCTGGTCCCAGCACGTGGGCGTGAGCGCCGTCGCGGTGCAGATCGACGACGGCCCCTGGCAGGACGCTACGCTCGCCGACGCGATCTCAGTCGACACCTGGCGGCAGTGGGCGTACACCTGGACCAACGCCATCGCCGGCGACCACACCGTAAGGGTGCGGGCAACGGATGCCGCTGGCCTCGTTCAAACGTCGGCCACAGCCGACGTCGCCCCCGACGGCGCCACCGGACTGCACGAAATCTCGGTGTCTGTCTCGTAGTTCATTCGGAGTCAGTTGCCCTCATAGGCGGCGCGCAGCCAGCCGAGCAGCTCCGGGTCGACCTCGGCGAGACTCGTCACCGACAACGTGTGGGTGCATATCCCGCCGGCCAGCAGCAATCGGTCGGTGGGCGAGGCATCCGCCAGATTGACGCCCAACTGCAGGCGCTTGACGCTCGCCGCTGCGATCAGGGCGAATGGCCTGTGGCGCCGCAGCGAGACGCGTGGGGGCTGCGCCAGAACGCGGGAATTCGGGTAGCGGGGTGAGGCCGGGCGAGCACGGTGCGCGGGAGACGCGCCGAAACGCGGGAGTTCGGGCGTGGCCAGAACTCCCGCGCCACCCGTCGCGCGGGGGCTGCGCCGGAGTTGCGCCTACCGCGCACTGGCGCAAGTCCCGCGCCGCGTGACGCTCCCCGTTCGAGGACGACCGACTAGCCGTTGGCCCCGCTCGTGTTGATCACGCCGTTGACGCCGGCCGGGAAGAACCCGCCCGAACGCACCGGGGCCGCGTTGAGATACGTGATATTGAGCACCTGGGCGGCGCTGCGGCTGAAAGCCAGACCGTTGGCATCGGTCGGCACGAGGTTCGCCTTCGACGCGTTGCCAATGCCCTGGTCGAGGTCGGACGAACCATCGACGGCGTCGCGCACATCGGAGATCGCCTGGGCGGTCGTGTAGACCGACGGCAGGGCAATACCGAGCGCGTAGAGCGTGCTGCGAATGACACCGGCGTGGTATGCCTCGACCGCGAGCAGGCCAGCCGCCGCCTCCAGGAACGTCTTGTTCGAGATCAGGGGCGCTGCGCCCTTGTAGGCGGTCACTCCGACGTCTTCGAAAATGAAGGCACCGAACAGAAAGTTCGCCTCGTTGGCGTAGACGTCGAACTTTTGCCCCGGCTTGACCAGCCCGGCCGCCTGGGCGGCAGCAGTGAAGCTCGCATCGAGGTTGATCTTGGGGCGGGACACGGCGACGCTGCCGAGCGCTGACCGCAGGAAGGCCACGTGCGCCTTCTCGTCGGCGGCGATCTCGTCGGCGTACTTCTTGATAATGGCCGTCTTGAAGTGCACCATGCGACCGCCGGTCACCCCGCCGCGGGTTCCGGTTCCTGTGGTCAGGCCGTCGGGCAGCCCGCTGCCGGTCGTGGCGCGCAGGTAGAACTCAGCCTCGAGGTATTCAAGGTTGAGTGCGAAGTTCAAAATGGAGGCGTCGCTGGGCGCGGCTGCTGGTGCCACGGCAGCTTCCGCCGCGAGCGCCGGACCGCCGGTGGCGAGTACCGCCGCTCCCACGCCGAAGCCGGCCACACCGGCAGCCCGCAGAAAGTTGCGGCGGTCCGTGGAATTCTCTGCACTGCGGTTGATGGCATTCGTAATGAAACCCTGATCGAACATCCTTGTTCTCCTGACGTTGTATGAATGTGCCGAGCGTGTCTGAACAGACCTCGTCAACCTACCCGCGCAAAACAGATCGCCCCAACGGCTGGACACGGACGTAAGCAAACGATAAGGAGTACGTGCGCTTTAAGCGGATGCTGATCCACGATCAGAGCAGCAGCCCGTCCGCTCCGACGGGAGCCAGGCGCCGGGCGGCCCGGCGGTCGTGCAGCACGGTGATGCCGTAGGCGGCAAAGTAGAGCGCGACCATGGGCGCCGCGAGCAGGAACATCGATACGACGTCGGCGGCCGGCGTCGCGATGGCGGTGAACAGAATGATCACGAGGATGGCCACCCGCCAGGATTTGATGACCGAACGGGCGCTGATCACCCCGGCGAAGTTCAGCAGCACGATGAACACCGGCAGCACGAACGCGATGCCGATGGCGATCATGAGTTTGAGCACGAAATCAAAATAGTTCTGGGCGTTGATGAGCGCTGCGTCCTGCTGCGGCGCGAAACTCGTCATGAGCTCGACGACGTGCGGCAGCACGTACCAGCCAGCCGCACAGCCGATCAGAAATAGAGGAACGGCCGAGAAGAAGAATCCGAAGGTGTATTGCTTCTCGCGGCGGGTCAGCCCGGGGACCAGAAAGGCGAAGATCTGGTAGAGCCACATCGGGCTCGAGACGATCAACCCGACGTAGAACGAGATGCGCAGCTTCAGGTCGAACGCACTCGTAATGTCGGGGTAGTTGATCTGCGCGTTGCGGTTCTGCGCCCGAACGATGGCATAGATCGGCTCGCGCAGCCCGTCCCAGACGAATCCGGACAGCAGCCAGCCCGCAATCGCACCGACCAGGATCCCGGCAGCGGCGAGAAAGAGGCGCTTGCGCAATTCCAGCAGATGCTGCCCGAGCGACATTTTGCTCTTGTCGGGAGTGCTGCGAACCCCCTGAACCACCATCAGGCTTTCGGGTGTGGTGCGCCGCGCGAGTCTGTACTGGGGCTGCTGTGGGCGCTCGTGCTGCCGTCGGTGTCGTCGGCTGGCCGAGTTTCACTGTTGCGGTCCGGCGTGATCTCGCTCTTGAAGATCTTCATCGACTGGCCGAGGCTGCGGGCGAGCCCTGGCAGCTTCGGCGCGCCGAACAACAACAGGATCACAACGAGAATGATCAGAAAATGCCATCCGGTCAGGTTGGCCAGCATATGAATTCTCCTTCGAATCAAGTCGGTCGTGCAGCAGTGTATCCGCCGCAGCACCGACAAATCCGGGAAAAGCTCAGCATTTCCTGCGGCCGTAAGGTTTCTGCTAGCCGGTTATCGTCAGCTGGCTGACTCGGCCGTCGCCGCGGCGAAGCGCTCGAGAACATCCCCGATCCGCGCTTTGCAGCCGCCACATCCGGTACCGGCACGAGTGGCCGCACCGATGCCGGCGATGGTGGTGATGCCGGCTTCGGCAGAGTCGGCAATGGCGCCGACGGTGACGCCGTTGCACCAGCACACGGTCGCGTCCCGCGCGAACGCGCTGCCAGCCTCGGGCTCGTAGTCCGGTCCGTCGTAGCGCAGCAGGACAGAGCGGTCCGCCGGCAGCTCACTGCCGCGCTCGAACAGCAGGGTCAGCTCGGCGGCCGTGCGCGGCATCCCGATGCAGACGAAGCCGTCGAGAATGCCGTCCCGGGTGACCATTTTCACATAGCGTCCGTGCTCAGGGTCAGCCCACTGCGACACGTGCAGCGGAGCGGATGCAAACCCCGCAGCGTGGTCGTCGACTGAAAGGTCCCAGGGGTCAGCGGAGGTGTTGCCAACCGAGACGACGTCGATTCCCTCGGCTTTGAGCATGACGACGGCCGAAGCGGATGCCGCGAGCGCCGCCGTGTCGGGCCGGCCCAGCACCGCGGCGGTGAATCGTGCGGCGAGCCAGTCGGCCTGGCGCCAGCCCGGACCGATCAGGCCGCTCGGCCCGCCGGCCGGCGGCGCCGTCGAATCGCCGGCGCGGGGCGCGGCTGCCACGTGGGCACAGTCGCCGATCGCGTAGATGCGCGCATCGGTCCAGCTCTGCAGGTTCTCATCGACCAGGATCCCGGTCGAGACCGGCAAACCGGCCAGCTGGGCCAGTTCGGTGCGGGCGCCGACCCCGCAGGAGAGCAGCAGCAGGTCGCCATGAATCTGTTTGCCGTCGGCGCAGATCAGGGCGTCGAAGCGGTCGACGCCGTCGTCGTCCTGGTGAAACAGCAGGCTTTCGGCGCGGGAGTGGTTGACCATGGTGACGCCGGCCCGCCGGGCACTCCGGGCGAGCACGCTGCCGCCGCCCCGGTCGAGGTTGCGCGCCATCGGAATCTCTCCGTGGTAGACGACACAGGCCTCTCCCCCGGCGGCGGCAGCGGCGAGCGCGATCTCCATGCCGAGCACTCCGGCGCCGAGCACGACGATGCGTTTGCCGGCCGTCACTGCTGCGAGTACCCGCTCAGCGTCGTCCAGGTCACGCAGCACGGTAACCCCGCGCGGGAGCGGGGCCCCGCTTGTGTCGAGGGTGGCGGCATCCGTTGGAGGTATCTGGCGGTCTCGGCGCACCCGGGTGACGCCGTCGAGCGTGGGGATATTGGCGCGGGCGCCGGTCGCGAGCACGAGCCGATCGTAGGGCAGCAGGGTGCCATCGCTGAGGGACACCACCCGGCGGCTGCGCAAAATGGCCGTGACACCCACACCGCGGCGCAGGTGCACGCCGGCCTCCCGGGCGGCGAGCGTGTCGGTGATATCCAGGCTCTCCCGGTCGGCGTTTCCGACGGCATATTCGGCGATCAGCACCCGGTTGTAGGCGTCGGCGCTCTCGGCCCCGACCACGGTCAGGGTGGCCGCGCCCTGGCGCACGAGCGGTAGCAGCTCTTCAACGAAACGGGCACCGACCGGGCCGTAGCCGACCAGCACGATGCGCTCGGGTTGCTCAGACATGGGCGCCTGCTTCCACGAGTGCTTTCACTCGAACGGTCGTCTTCTTGAATTCGGGCATGCCGCTGATGGGATCGGTCTCGTCATCGGTCAGCAGGTTGGCGCGCTGGTCGCCGGCAAAGTGAAACGGTAGAAACACCGTGTCGAAGCGGATGTCGGTGCTCACCTGGGCGCGGCAGCGCACCGTTCCGCGGTCGCTGCTGACTTCGACCCAGGCCTCGTCCTCGATCCCGAGCTGCTCGGCGGTGGCCGGGTGCAGCTGCAGGCGGGCCTCCGGCCGCGCATCGGCCAGTTCTTTCACCCGCCGGGTCTGGGTTCCGCTCTGATAGTGCTCGAGCAGGCGACCGGTGATCAGAGTCAGGGTGCCGCCGACCTGGGCCGGCGCGCCGAGGCGCCGCGCCGTGACGGCGACGAAGTGCGCGCGGCCGTCGGGGTGGGCGAAGCGATCCAGAAAGAGCCGCGGCGTTCCGGTGGACCCGACCGGGTAGGGCCAGAAGGCCGGTTCCTCGGAGTCGAGCAGGGCATAGCTCAGGCCGGAGTAGTCGGCCAGCCCGCCCGCGGAGGCCTGGCAGAGTTCGTCGAACACGGCAGCCGCCTCGGCACTAAACGTTCCCGGGGAATTCAGCCGTCTGGCGAGTTCCTGCCAGATCCACAGTTCGCTGCGCACTCCCCCCGGAGCCTCGACGGCCTGGCGACGACGAATGACGCGGCCCTCGAGCGACGTCATGGTCCCCTCTTCCTCGGCCCACTGGGTCACCGGCAGCACCACGTCCGCCAGCACCGCGGTTTCGGAGAAGAAAAAGTCGGCCACGACCAGAAAATCGAGCGTTTTAAGAGCGGCCCGCACCCGGTCGGCGTTCGGCGCGGAGACGACGACGTTGGAGCCGTGTACCAGCAGACAGCGGATGCCGCCCGGCTCGCCGAGTGCGCTCAGCAGCTCGACCGCGGGCAGGCCCACACCGGGCAAGCTGTCGGGGTCGACGCCCCAGACCCCGGCGACGTGGGCCCGGGCGGCAGGGTCGGTGATCTTGCGGTAGCCCGGTAGCTGGTCGCACTTCTGCCCGTGCTCGCGACCGCCCTGCCCGTTGCCCTGGCCGGTGAGGGTGCCGTAACCGGAATGGCTCGTGCCGACGAGGCCGAGCACGAGGCTGAGGTTGATGGCCGCGGTCGCTGTGTCGGTGCCGTCGGCGTGCTGCTCAACGCCGCGCCCGGTGAGAATGTAGGTGCCACTGCCGGTCGCGGCTCCCCGGGCAGCGCCGGCGGCGAGGCGGCGGGCGAGTTCGCGCAGCTGCCAGACCGGAACGCCGGTCTGTTCCTGCACGCGGGTCGGCCACCACTGGCTCACGCTGCGGCGCACGGCGTCGAACCCGGTGGTGCGGGCTTCGAGGTAGTCCTGGTCGACGAGTTTCTCGGCGATGACGATGTGGGTCAGCCCGAGCAGCAGCACGAGGTCGCTGCCCGGGGTCGGCTGCACGTGCATGCCGGCGCCGTCCGCGGTGAGCCGGGCGGTCGCGGTACGCCGTGGGTCGACGACCACGAGGCCACCGGCGGCGCGGGCTCCGTCGAGGTGGCCAATGAACGGAGGCATGGTCTGTGCCACGTTGGAGCCGAGAATGAGGATGGTGTCGGCCGCATCGAGCTCGTCCACCCGAAACGGCAGCCCTCGGTCGAGGCCGAAGGCACGGTTGCCGGCCGCGGCGGCGCTCGACATGCAGAACCTGCCGTTGTAGTCAATGCGGCTGGAGCGAAGCGCCACCCGGGTGAATTTGCCGAGCTGGTAGGCCTTCTCGTTGGTCAGGCCGCCGCCGCCGAACACGCCGACCGCGTCGGCCCCGAACTCCGCACGGGTCTCGCGCAGCTTCGCGGCGACGAGGTCGAGCGCGTCGCTCCAGGCGGCCGGCTCGAAGGTTCCGTCGGCCTGGCGCAGCAGGGGTTCGAGAATCCGGTCCGGCGAGACGAGCAGTTCGGCCGAGGTCCAGCCTTTCTTGCACAGGCCGCCACGGTTGGTCGGAAAGTCCCGGCCCGCGACCGTTACCGCGGCGGCCAGCGAAGCGGAGCCGTCAGCATCCGCTTCTCTCGCTGTCGCAGCAGCGGAACTCAGTGTCATCGCGCACTGCAAAGCGCAGTACGGGCAGTGGGTGGCGGTCGCGGTCATAGGGTCCTAGATCTTCTGGCCGGCGACGGAGGAACCGCGGCGGAGATAGACGAACGCGGTGACGCACATCATCACAACATAGGCGATGGCGAAGGCGTAGATCGCGCTGGAATAGTCCCCGGTGGTGGTCTTGGAATAGCCGAGCACCTGCGGAATGATGAACCCGCCGTAGGCGCCGACCGCGGAGATGAGGCCGAGGGCCGCGGCCGTTTTACGCTGGGTGTTGACGTCGCCCGAGTTCTGGTGGGCGTCTTTCACACCGCTGCGGGCCGAGAACACGCTCGGAATCATGCGGTAGGTCGAGCCGTTGCCGATTCCGGTGGCGACGAAGATGAGCAGGAAACTGCCGAGGAAGGCCCAAAAGTTACCGAGCGGCAGCACCGCGACGACCACGAGAGCTCCGACGGCCATCACGCCGAAGGCGGCGACGGTGACGGATGCCCCGCCAAAGCGGTCGGCCAGGCGTCCGCCGGCCGGGCGGGCCAGCGAACCGACGAGAGCGCCGATGAAAGCGAGCGACAGGGAGGCGGATGCGACCTGGAAGGTGGAGTATGCCGGAAACTGGTCGGCGATGAGCTTGGGGAAGACGCTCGCGAAGCCGATAAATGAGCCGAAGGTGCCGATGTAGAGCACGGCGAGAATCCAGAAGTGCGGTTCCTTGACCGCGGCGATCGAACCGGCGAAGTCGGCCTTGGCGTTGGTGAGGTTGTCCATGTACTTCCAGGCGCCCCACATGGCGACGAGGATGAGGGGAATCCAGAACCAGCCGGCGAAGCTGATGTTCAGGGTGCCGACGGCACCGAGGGTGATCACGATCGGCACGATGAGCTGGGCCACCCCGGCGCCGAGGTTGCCGCCTGCGGCATTTAGGCCGAACGCGTAGCCCTTCTGGCTCTGCGGGTAGAAGTAGGTGATGTTCGACATCGAGCTGGCGAAATTGCCGCCACCGAAGCCGGCGAGCGCGGCGACAAACAGCATGACGCCGAACGGGGTGTCCGGATTGCCGACGCAGATTCCGAGGGCGATCGAGGGTATCAGCAGCAGGCCGGCCGAGATGATGGTCCAGTTGCGACCGCCGAACTTGGGCACCATGAACGTGTACGGAAAGCGCAGGGTCGCGCCGACGAGGCTCGGCATCGAGATGAGCCAGAACACCTCGGTGGTGGAGAAGGTGAAGCCGGCGGCCGGCAACGACACGACGACAATGCTCCACAGTTGCCAGACCACAAAGCCGAGGAACTCGGCAAAGATCGACCATTTGAGGTTGCGGGCGGCGATGAGCTTGCCGCCCTGTTCCCACTGCTTCTTGTTCTCCGGGTTCCAATTGTCGATCCACCGGCCCGGACGGTGCACGAGCACGGCGGTGTCTGTATCGATCACGTTCGGTGCTGATTCAACGGTGCTGGATGTCATCGAAGTCCCCTCGGGATGAAGCGGCAGGCAGCCCGAGCGGCTAGCCATGACTTCGACGTTAGCCAGCGCGTGTTTCCGGCAACCGTGGCACCGGTTACCTTTCGATCACGAGATGATCACACCAGCTCGGGGGACGTGATGGGGCGCTGTTACATGACGGACACAATACGGGCAACGGATGACGAGGGTGGCAGACTTAGTCAACCTGCGCTCCGCTGTTTGAAAGGCCACCTAATGACGATCACCGCTGCCGCCGACGGTTCTGCCCTCGGAAACCCCGGACCAGCCGGTTGGGCCTGGTACGTCGACGACTCCTCCTGGGCGGCTGGCGGCTGGAAGCACGCGACCAACAACCAGGGTGAGCTCAAGGCCGTGCTCGAACTGTTTCGGGCGACCGCACACATCGATGACGATCTGCTCGTGCTCTGCGACAGCCAGTACGTGATCAACTCCGTCACCAAGTGGATGAAGGGCTGGAAGGCGAAGGGCTGGCGCAAGGGCGACGGCAAACCGGTCATGAATCTGGATTTGCTCAAGGACATCGACGAGGCCATCGCCGGGCGTCGCTACCGGTTCGAGTGGGTCAAGGGGCACGTCGGGCATCCGCTCAACGAGGCCGCCGACGAGCGTGCGCGCGGGGCGGCCGAGGCGTTTCAGCGCGGCCGTCCGGCACCGGCCGGGCCGGGTTTTCGCGCGGGCGGAGCGGCGGCCGAGCCTGGTGTTAGCGGAGGGCGCGCTGCGACGGCTGCGGCATCCGTCGGTCAGCGCTCGCCGACGTTGACCGCGGACCGGATGACGGAGCAGGCTTCGGCCTACGCACACGATGAGCTGTTCTCTTTCGACGATCTCGGTCACGACATCGGCGAGAATTTTCGCGACCTGACCGACCCACACGGCACGAGCGCGGTGCGCAGCGCGGGCGAGTTGCACCGGGTGACCCTGTCGCTCAGCGCCGAGGAGCACCAGCGCCTGGTGCAGCGGGCCGCTGCCCGCAACGTGACCGTCGAGGAGTACCTACGCGGTCTGATCTAGGGCGTGAGACCATGGAACATGATCGTTTCACCCTTTAATCCCACGCAATTGCACGTTTTCGAGACCGCACTCGGCGAACGCCGCCTCGAACTGACCGAGAAGTCCCAGCGTCTCGCCGACACCTTCGCCGGCGTGCAAAGCTCCCGTAGCGACGGCTCGGCCGATGGCGCCCACGACGCTGAGGCTTCCTCGCTGCGCACCGAATGGTCACGCATGTCGGGATTTCAGGGCGAGGCCGTCGAAGAGCTCGCGGCCATCGACCGGGCCCTGCAGCGCATCGTCGATGGCAGCTACGGTTGGTGCGTGCGCGGCGGCGAGATTATCCCCGAGGGCCGGCTGCAGATCAAGCCCGCCGCCGACCTCTGCATCGCCTGCGCCGAGACGGCCGCGCAGCGACGACGCTAGCTGCACCCACTTTCACGCTACGCGGGAGTTGTGCAGCAGCAGATGCCGCGTCAACGCACGCCGATCAGCGAGCGCAGCCCGAACTCGGAGACGATCGGGATGCCGTAGTCGCGGGCCTTGCCGGTCTTTCCGGTGAACGACTCCGGGTTGGCGGCGACCAACAGCCGGGTGCGCATCGTGACCGCCGTGCCCAGAGACAGTCCGCGGGCAACCAATTCTTTGCCCCAGTCGGCGCGGGCGCGGGCCATGTCACCGGTCAACACGACGATATCGCCGCGTTCCAGCAGTACTTCGTCGATGGAGGTAACCGGTTGACGCGGCGCCAAGGCGGGCGCCGCCAGCGCGGTCGCGACGACCTCGGGGGCAACATCGAGCATGCGGGCGACGGCGATCAGCTCGGCCGAATCGGCAATGCTCAGCGCGCCGCTCGACCACGCGACGCGCACGAGGTCTTCGAAGTAGCCGCGGTGCAGGGCGGTGCAGTCGGTCGGGCTGATCCCACTGACTTCCGCCTGTATGCGCAACTCACGCGTGTCACGAGGCAGAAGCACGCGATCGAGCAGACACAGATCGAGCAGGGCGAGATAGTCGAGGTGCTCCTCCGGGCCGGTGTAGTCGGGCAGCTTCACGGTCACCCGGGCGAGAAAACTCGGCGTCGCCAGGACAACCGTGGGTGTCGGGTCGCGGTGCACCCAGGCCGGCGCAGTGCCGACCGGCGCAGTGCCCGTGGTTGCGCGCGGGAGGGCCGGCCAGACATTCAGCTCGGCCCGGTCGAGGGCGTCGGTCCACGGGGCAGCGCTCGGCGAACCGTGCAGATAGGCCGCCAGCAGGCTCGCACCGGCGACGGCCTGCACGAGTGCTCCAGGGCCGGGCTCGATCTCAATGTCGTAGGCCGCGCAGCAATCCACCAGCAGTCGTCCGGCACCCGGCAGGTAGCTGCGGGCCAGTTGCATGGTGCAG
This sequence comes from Cryobacterium sp. M91, assembly GCF_002929615.1. NCBI lineage: Bacteria > Bacillati > Actinomycetota > Actinomycetes > Micrococcales > Microbacteriaceae > Cryobacterium > Cryobacterium sp. M91. The sequence goes on from NZ_PJJT01000072.1 coordinate 51,381, forward strand.
ACAGCTTCGAGTCCGCGACCGGGGGCGTAGCCGATCTGGTCGAACTCGCTCATCAGAAAGCCGGTGACGAACTGGGCATTGTGGGTGACCAGCACGCGTCCGCTGAGCAGATCGACCAGGCGCGGAGCGATCTGGGCAAACGTCGGTGCGCGCAGCAGCTCGGCCGTGCTGACGCCATGGTTCGTCGCGCCCCCCACGTTGCTTTCCGGGTTGACGACAGTCTCCCACCGCGCAGTAATGTGACCACCCTCGTCGAGGTGCACCACGGCGACCTCGACGACCCGGTCCCGTTGGTACGGGAACAGTCCAGTGGTTTTCAAACTTATAACGGCGTATCCACGTTCGGGCATGGTCACACTCCACAATCTTGTGTTGTGAAGTTATCGACAAACCGCCGGCTGTGCGAATTCCCCTTCGGGGGCTTGACGCGTCGCCTGAACCACTGATTTATGCGCAGTGGGTCTCGTCGTGTGGCCAAAAACTGCTCACGCGTTGGGTCTAACCCAGTACGGCCGAGGCTGAACGCTGCAGGCGCGAGCGGACGCTGCTCACGCGTCCGGCAGGCCAGGCGTGCAAACAGCTTTCGGGCACAATCACAAATTTGCAGCCACGACAGCGGTCTGGGCGAAGGCGCCCGGGCTAGCGTGCCGGGGCGGCGGCGGCCGCCTTCTTCGCCGAGTTCTTCGGCGGCAGCAGGGTATCGGCCTCTTCGAGGGACATACCGTTCGTCTCGGGAACCTTGCGCAGCACGAACCAGAACGACAACCCGGCGAACAGGGCGTAGAGGCCGTAGGTGATCGGCAGTGAGGCATCCGCCATCGGGGGGAAGCTGACTGTGATAAGGAAGTTCGCGATCCACTGGGCCGCCGCGGCGAGCCCGAGTGCCTTGGCCCGAATCGAGTTCGGGAACATCTCCCCGAGCAACACCCAGACCACGGGACCCCAGGACGCGCCGAACGAGATCACGAACAGGTTGGCCGCAACGAGCGCGATCGGCGCCCACGCCCCCGGCAGGCTCAACTCGCCACCCACCGTCACCGACTGGCTGAACGCGATAGCCATGGTGGCGAGCGACACCGTCATGCCGATGGAACCGGTGAGCAGAATCGGTCGCCGTCCGATCCGGTCGACCAGGGCGATCGCGACCAGGGTGACCAGGATATTGGTCACCGAGGTGATCACCGAGATGGTCAGCGAGTTGGATTCTTCGAACCCGACGGCCTCCCAGAGGGTGGTCGAATAGTAGAAAATCACGTTGATGCCGACGAACTGCTGGAACACCGACAGTATGATACCGACCCAGACGATCGGCTTCAGCCCGAAGGTACCCCCCCGCAGCGAGCCCGATTTCTGGGATCGCGCGTCGACCTCGATCGACCGTCGCATGTCGCGAATCTCGCGATCGACGTCGCCGCTCGGCCAGAGCCGGGTGAAGACGGCGCGGGCATCCGCTTCTTTATCTTTCAGAATGAGAAAACGCGGGGATTCCGGCAGGATGAACGCGATTCCGCCGTAGACGATGGCCGGAACCGCGCCGGCCAGGAACATCCAGCGCCAGGCTTCGAGGCCGAACCAGAACTCGCTGCCGGCGCCGCCGGCGCTCTCGGCGAACAGGGCATCGGAGAGCAGCGCGGTGAAGATTCCGAGGGTGATCGCGAGCTGCTGCAGCGAGCCGAGGCGCCCACGCATCTGACGCGGCGAAATCTCGGCGATATAGGCCGGTGCGACAACGGATGCGAGACCAATACCGAGTCCGCCGACCACCCGCCAGATGATCAGGTCGACGACGCCGAAGGCGAAGCCGGAGCCGATCGAGCTGACCAGGAACACCACGCCGCCGACCACCATCATGGGGATGCGGCCGTAACGGTCGGCGAAGCGCCCGCCGAAGAACGCTCCGGCCGCGGCGCCGAGCAGCGCGCAGGCCACGGCGAACCCGGTCAGGGTGGCGTTCAGCCCGAATTCCTGCTGGACCGCGTTGACGGCCCCGTTGATGACCGAGGAGTCGAAGCCGAACAGAAACCCGCCGAGGGCACCGGCGATGGCCAGCGCGATGACCTTTCGGTTCGTGCTCGGAATGCCGCGGTCGGTCGTGGATGTCGTGCTGTCGGTCAAGTGCCGCCCCCTGAGTCAGGTGACCCGCGCTGTACGCGCGCGTCTGGTGCATCGATTGTGCAACCTGACCAGCCTACTTCGGGTGCCACTCGTTTCTGAAGTCCTGCCCTCAGCCTTCGCCGATGTCCGCGTTCCTCTGGTCGAGCTGGTCGAGACCGCGGTGCGCAGCAAACGATCCAGTTTTGACAGCGCGCCCATTTCCATTGGTCGCGCTTGTCGGGACCGCCATCGACCAGCGCAGACTGTTTGTGAAAACCGGCCATGGGGCCTGTCGAAGCGAGCGAGACTGTCACAGACCCATCCGACCCGGTAGCGGCGTCGCGCCCAGCGCGGTGGCGCTCACTTTTCCCAGTGGGGTTTCTCGGCTGGGGTGGCGGCGCGGTTTTGGCCGGCGGGGCGCCAG
>NZ_PJJT01000073.1:0-65131 GCF_002929615.1 Cryobacterium sp. M91
AAGGCTGGCGCCCAGTCGACGGCACCATCACCATGCCCTCCGCCCCATTCACCGTCATGGCCGCAAACGAATCCACCGTACTCGTCGCCAAAGACTGCCTCGCCAACTCCCACGGCCCCGGCTGCTGACGAGGTCGGGGGTCGCACTTCGGTGCCGGAGGATACGGGGCAGGTGACCCCGCCCCCCAGGGCGCTGGCCAGACACTGTTACAGTCTTCGAACGCCAGCTGCACCGGGGCCGTGGGAGCGAATCTCCCGCGCTTCTGCCAGCTACGGGAGCAGGCGATCCCCAGCTTTCTTGGGCAGCCGGGCCGCCGCCGCACGGGTAATTGCGGCAGCAGCTTCGTCGGCGACAGCATCGAAATCAACGCCGTCGATCGACTGCGAAACGGATGTTTGGGCTGCTGATCGCGCCGCTGCGCCAGCCGTCGCTGCGGACGAGGCCACCGACGTTGTCGAAGGCGCAGCGGCGGCCGACGCCGACGTTGGCGCCGCCCCGGACTGCTGTGACGCAGCGCCGGTTGCGCTCGAGTGAGTCGGCGCAGCACCAGTGGTCGACGCGGATGCGCCGCTGTGGCTGGGCGTCGCGTTCCGCAAAGCGGCTCCCGCAGTGCCGCCAAGCAGCCCACCGAGCAGGTCCTTGATGCCGATTCCCATGGTGGAGCCGAGCACGGCGTCGACCTCGCTGAAGCCGGACGCGACGTTCTTGGAGAGTTGGCTGGCGCCATCCGTTGAAATGACGGTGAGCTGGTCGATGTTACCCATCGGTGCGGCCAGTTCGTGCGCGATCTGCGGGAGCATTTCAATCAGGCGCAGCTGAATGAGCGCCTCGGACTGCTGGGCGACGGCCTCGGCGGAGAGGCGCGTGGCCGTCGCTTCGGCGGTTCCTCGGGCGAGAATGGCGTCGGCCTCGGCCTGGCCCTCCGCGCGGGTAGCGTCGGCGTTGGCGACACGGCTGTCGCGATCGGCGGTGGCCTTGGCAACGGATGCCTCGGCCGCCGCGATCGCGGTGACCCGGATGCGGTAGGCATCGGCGTCGGCGATCGCGTTGACCTCGGACTCGAGCTCGGCCTTGCGCAGGCTGGCCCGGCGCTGGGCGGTCAGTTCCTGCTCCTGCACGATGGCCTGCTGCGCCTTCGCCTCGGCGAGCGGCTTCGACGCGGCGGCCTCGGCGGACGCCTTGTCGGTGTCAAGCTGCAGCGCGGCCTTACGCAGCGCGAGCGTATTCTGCGCTTCCGCGATGGCCTGCTCGGCGGTAATCAGGGCTTCCTGCGACTCGCGGTTCGCAACGTGCTCGGCCACCTCGGCCTGGCGACGCACCTTCGCCTGCTCGGCACGACCGATGTCACGAATGTAGTCGTTCTCATCGGTGATGCCCTTGATCTCGAAGGAGTCAACGTCGAGGCCCTGGTTGGCGAGTGATTCGCGAGCCGTGGCGAGCACCGAGGAACCGAGCTCATCGCGCTTCTGAATAACGGTCATGACGTCGGTCGCACCGATCGACGAACGCAGCGAACCGCTCAGCACCTCCTGCGCGAAGCCGTCAATGTTCTTGTCCTGCCCAAGAAACCGCTGGGCGGCGGCGCGAATCGCAGCGGGGTCGTCGCCGACCTTGACGATGGCGACGGCCTCGACGGAGAGCGTGATGCCGTTGCGGTCCTGCGCGACGGCCGTGATCTCAATCGCCCGGCTGCGCAGGCTGATCTTGAACGCCTTCTGGAAGAACGGCGTGATGAACACACCCTGGCCATGCACGACTCGCTGGCCGGATTCCTCGAGCGTGGCGCCATCGACGATGGTCTTGCGGCTCTTCTTGCCGGTGATGATCAGGGCCTCATCGGGCCCCGCGTTCTTATAGATCGTCTTGGCGTAAATCAGGCCGATAAGCAGAACCACGACAATCGTGAAAATGATCCCGGGGATCGGGCTGAACAGAAAATCGAGCATGGGGTCCTTCCGAGGAGCCGGCGCGTACATCGTTTCCGCGATTCGGTCCGACGACCTCGGCGCAGAGCTGTTCCTCCAGTGTCGCAGGCCACAGCGATGGATGCGAAAGATGTCGACAATAAGCGGATGCCGTCGGTCACGTCGTCAACGGCACCCACCGTCTTTCGGGGTCACCAGCGGGCCACTACCCGTCGATGAAGTCGGCGGCAGCGCGCAGGAACGCGGCGGCCGCGCGGGCGCGATCCGCAGCATCCGCTTCGTGACTGGCAGCGACGCCAGCCGATCCGGCGGTACCAGCGGATGCCGCGAGCGCGTCGGTCCCGCCCCCGGGGCTTGCGGCCGGGTCGAGCAGCGCCGTTATCGCGGCGGGGATCGTGCCAGATGCGGTGCCGGGCGGCCGATCAGTCGGTTCCGCTGCGGCAGCCACCAGCGGCGCCAGGAAGACCCGTGATTTCGCGGCCCGCGGCCCGTTGAAGTCGGGGTACTGTCGCGGCTGACTCGAAAATGCCTCCCGGATCTTCGCCAGGAACTCGCCGTTGGTCAGCCGATTTGCCCTCGGCACCACGAGCAGGCTGGCTGCCACGGTGAAATCGCCGTGACCGCCTGTCTCGTACGCCACCTCGGTCGGTTTACAGGCGCTGAACAGCACTTCCCGCGCCAAGGCCCGCTTGCCGGCCCGGGCGGGAGCCCCGCGCTTGGCCCGGTATTTCTCGCTGGTCTCCTTGTCGGGGATGACGTACCGCGCCCGACGCCCATGGGGAGCGGATGCCGTACTCAGGTCCTCCACATCGACCGGCAGCAGTTGCAACCGGCGTTGGCCGTCGCCCGAGTGACAGGAATCGAAGAAGGCGGTGAGGCTGACGCCGTCGGGCAGCTGGTCGAAGATCTCTCCGAGGTCGTCGTCGATGATCAAATTGCCCTCGCGAAAGTCGATCGGGCAGAGCGCTTCGTCGTACTGCTTCTCCTCGTTGCCGGACTCCGCCTCGTCACCGTCAAGGTCGTCCACGTAGGTGCCGTGCCCGGCGTACTGAAAGACCAGCACATCGCCCGCGACGCTGCTCGCCACCACGTCGAGCAGCCCGAGCAGAATATTCTGCCGGGTCGCCTCCGCGTCGAGCAGCGTGCGCACCGCGAAACCGGCCGCGGTGAGCTGCGCTGCCCAGGCCTCGGCATCCGCTACGCAGCCGTAGAGGGCATCGCCGCCGGGATACGCGTTGATACCGACACAGAGCGCGTGGTGGGTTCCGGCCCGCCGGGGCGTGGCCGGGCCTGGTACCGGCCAGAGCTCGTCGCCACGGGAGCGGGTGATCGGGAATGACTGAATGCGCGAGCTGCCGGTGACCCGGCGCGCGACGCTGTCCATGGTCGGGATGTCGGTGTCGAACCCGCCATGGCTGGTCGAGGTGCTGCGGTTGGTCAAGGGGCCGCCCGTTGCTTTCGACCAGATAATGTCAGCGATGCCTCCGCTCGTGCCGGACAGCCCGAACAGTCGACTGAGCACCGGGTCGGCGCGGAGGCACTCCTCGAGGCCCAGAATGGGCGAAAATTCTTCGGGCTCAAACGACGCCCGCACCAGGTAGAGCAGGGACTTTCCGTAGGCGCCGAGGCAAGTGTCAGCGCGCTCGAGCTTTTCGGTCATGGTGAACAACGCCAGCGACTTCACCTCCTGGCCACACAGAGGCACGAGCTGCTTCTCGAACACATCGGTGCGCACGGCCGGAGCCAGCAGGCTGAGCGTGTCGAAGGCCGGTACCCCGGCCTTCAAAGCGGCGGGAATAAAGAAGGGATGAAAAATTGATCCGGCACTGTGCCCAACGGCGTGCACGCTGATCGTGTCGGGGTGGGCGGTGCAGTACGCGCCGAGTGCTTCAGCGACGTAGCGGGCGCCGCCGTCCCCGGCCGATGCAGCCTCGGCCGCGCGCTTCATCTGCCCCCAGATCGCCTGCCCCTGGCCGAATCGGGCCGCGAGTTCAAGCACGCGGTCCTTGGCCTCGTCGAGCCAGCCGCGACGACCCTGCGCCCAGTCCCCCACCGCACCAGCGATGGCCCCGGCCAGGCCGGTCTCCCAGACGAAGTGAATGGGATACACGCCGTTGGACTTCCACCACTCCACCTGGGTGGCAGCGATCCGCAGCCCGGACTGCTCGCCGACCAGCCCGCCGTGGGCGCAGAACATAACGGGTACGACGCCGCCATGCTCGGCAACAAAGGCCGGCAGATGCGTCGCAAAAACGGCGTCGACATCTTTTTTAGTGGTCTGGAACACTCCACTCGATGAGAATTTGCCGCCGCTGAGGTTGACCACGTGCGGGCGAAGGCGGTCGAGCTCACTTGGAGACAGCGGCGGCTGCCGTGTGGCGGGGGGCATCGGTTCGGGCATGGCACCGTTCCTCTCATTCAGTTCATGTCATCTAATTCATGCTGGAACAGGGGTGGGGCGTTGCGATTATGTCGCTCCAGCGTTACTGCTGCGTTACTTCACCCGAAGCCTTGACAAACCACGCCGGCGGTTGCATATTGCACACAGAAACGGATGCTGTGGGGGCCGCCATGACAACTGGTATCGATCCCGAGTCTGCTGACGCGTCGCTCGCGCAACCGAGCGATCCAGGGCTGAGCGATCCCGGGCTGAGCGATCCAGGGCTGAGCGATCCCGGGCTGAGCGACGCCGGGCAGGGCGGTCTGCAGGTCAGCCTGACCGTTCTGGCCGAGGGGCCGTTCACCACGGTCCCACCGAATCCGCCCCCGGGCGATCCCGCGCCGCTGCTCACGACCACGCTGCGGGTTCCGGCCGAACGCATCGGCACGGGGCCGCGCAGCGCCCGGTTCGACGTGATCGTGCGAAAGCCCCGTCAGAAGCCGTTCAGTCTCGACATCGGCTCCCCGACCCCGCCGTGGATGAGCGTCGACGAGAAACCGCCCGATGATCTGGCGGCCCTGCTGGAGGACAGCCGATTCCTGGCGCAGCAGGTGTACGCGGTGGCGGCATCCACTCTCGCCCTGTTTGAGTCAACACTCGGCCGGAGGATGGGCTGGGTCGGTGGCGGACGGTTGACCATCAGCGCCTACGATCCGGTGTCGTACCGACAATCCGGCTACTACCGCGACCTGGGTCTGATTCGATTCGGGCATAAATGTGACAATCGTACGAGCAAAGCCGTGCCGCTGGCCCTCTTTCGCGATCTGGTGGCCCACGAGGTGACCCACGCCATCGTCGATGGCTACCGGCCGAAATGGGCGGATGCCAAGGCCGAGCCCGACCAACTCGCCCTGCATGAAACGTTCGCCGACCTCGTGGCGCTGCTGTCCGTGTTTTCCACCCGCACCCTGGTCGAACAAATGTTGACGTCGTCCGGCGGTGACACCCTCAACCTCGATACCCTCAGCGAGGATGTACTTCGGAGCGACCTGTTCAGTTTGGGCGATGAGCTCTTCAAACGCGGAACCGTTCGGTCGTCCCTGAGCGAGGACAGTCCGCCCGACTGGCGCACCCTGCGCGACCCGCACGCTCGCGGCGGCGCGATCGTGCAGGTACTGCTGCGCGTGGTGGTGCGACTCTGGCTGAAGCGGCTCGACTTGCCCGGAGGCCGCTCGAGCCTGTACCAGATCGCCCGCGCCGGCGCAGACGTTGGCCGTCAGGTCTTGGGAATGCTCATCCGCAGCCTGGGCTACATGGCACCGGTGGATGTGACCTGGGAAGACCTGCTGGGCGGAATCCTCGCCGCCGACATGGCGGTCGTGCCCGACGACGACCTGGAGTATCGTCCCGTCGTTACCGAGGCATTCGCCGAGCTCGGCATCAAATTGCCCCCGAACCACGACCTTTCGGGCGTTGCGACCTTCATTGGACTGCGGTACCCGATTCGGCTGGCCGCCCTCAGCTCCGACCCGGAAGAGATCGTACGTTTTCTCTGGGAGAACCCGAAATTGCTGGAGGCGGCGAAGATCGACCCCGCTCGCCCCATTTCAGTGGAACGGGTGCGGCCGACACTTCGGGTTGGGCCGGACGGCTTCGTGGTGTCGGAGATCGGTGCCACCTTCACCCAGGAATTCACGTTCACCGTCGCTGAAGCGCGCAGATTCGGGCTGACCACCCAGGCGAATGTTTTCATTCGCGGTGGCGGGCAACTGCGCTTCGACGAGGGTGGTCGTCTGAGCTTCGCCGCACTCAAGCCGATTCTCGACCTGCATCGGCAGCGGGCTAAACTCGCCGCGCACGCCCTCGCTCGCCCGGCGCTGAAAGCGGCTGCCGCGCCGCCCCCCGCACCGTCGCCCGCACCGCCGCCCGCCGCCGCGCCCGCTACCCCGGCACCAGGCGTAGCCGAACTGCGTCGGCCGACCTTTCACCCCTGACCCGTCTTCTGCGCACGAGCGCGGCGTTCAGAACGCGGTGCCCCACGCCGTTGTTTTGCCGGGGTCGGGTGCCTCGAGCTGCGCGATCTGTTCGAACTTACGGGCGCGCAACTTCTTGTTGACGCGCTTGACGACGTCGGCGCGACTGGCGCCGGCCCCGCTGCGCAGCTCCTCGAGCAGAAAATGCGTGAACGCGCCGTTGTACCGCCCGTCAAAGTTCGCGTCGATCGCTTCCTGGTCGGCCTGGCATGCGGCCAGCGACACGGGCTTCGCAACGGCCGACGAGGTACGCACCAGATCGCGCAGTATGCGGGTGTTCGCGCCCGCGACCGCTGTGCCGTCCCGGCCTAGCGGTGTCGGTGGGGGCACGAAGCGTGGACGACGGTCATCCGGTAGGAGGAGTTGGTCCATCGCCCGCAGGCCGCTACCGCTATGGCAGGTGTCGAAAATTACGTCGAGCAGCACCCCCTCGGGCAACCGGGAAAACAAGGTGTGCAGTTCGTCGTCGACGATGAGCGATTCGAGGTCCCACTGGGTGCCGACCTGACGCAGGTCACAGGTGGCAAAGGCCTCGTCGACGCCGTCAGGCTCTTCGTTATCGGTGTCGGCCACCTGCGTGCCGTGGCTCGACATGGTGAACAGAATGCGCTCCAGATGCTCCCCCGGGGTATTCGCCCGGTCGAGCGCCTCGACCAGCGTTCCGTAAACCGCATCCCGGGTCGCGGCTTGGTCGGTCAGCAGGGTGATGCTTGAGTCGGCAAATCCGAAGGCGCTCCCGAGCAATGCACTGAGGTCTTCGGCATCATTGACGCAGCCGTTCAGCCAACTGCTCATCGGCAGGTTCTCGAACCGATTGATGCCCACGCAGAGTGCCAATTGCTTCATGACGATCCGATCAAAAGGGCCGATTGCCAGCGGATGCCGCAGGCCAACTGTACAAACCCCGGCGTTACTGGCTGGTTACTGCCAGCTGTCGGGGGCACGCGTTGGCGGTGGCGGAGCATCCACTTTTTGGCGCGCACACGGCATTGACAACCGCCCCGGGGTGGCCATTCTGGGCGGTAGCGGATCCCGCCTGAGGTTGCGGGTCAGCTTTGTACTTTTTCGCGGATCGAGCACTCATGGGATTTTCAGTGACACCGGGCTGGGATCTTCGCGTGCTGGGCTACTGGCAGTTACGCTACAGCGGCGTGCCAGTCGAGGTCGGTGCCCGCCAGCAGCGGCTGCTCGCGGCCCTCGCCGTGTTGCACACCCAACCGCGGCACGTGCTGGCCGCGCTGCTCTGGCCGGATAGCTCCGAGCGTCAGTCGGCCGGCAACCTGCGAGCGAGCGTGTTTCGTATTTCGCACGAACTCCTCCGATTGCTCCACGCAACCGATCCGCTGCAGCTCGACGCGGCGGTGCGTGTGGATCTGCACAAGGTACGCGATTTGATCACCGAGATCACCCTGACCGGCGGGTTGCCGGTGCCGCCGGAATCCGTCGATGTATTGCAGGAGGCCAACCTGTTGCCGGGCTGGTACGAGGAATGGGTGCTGGAACAGCAGGACCATCTGCTCAATCAGAGGGTGGACGCCCTGGAATCCCTGGCCCGCTCCCATCTGCTGGCCGGCAGTTTCAGTCGCGCCCTGGGCGCGGCCCGTGCCGCTGCGGTTGTCGATCCGTTGCGGGAGAGCACCCAGCATCTGCTCGTGCGCTGCCATCTCGCCGAAGACAACTATGCCTCGGCGGTGCCGGTGTACCGCAGTTTTCGCGCCCATCTGGGCCGTGAGCTCGGCGTCGAACCATCCGCCCATTTCGCCGCGCTGCTCGGACTGGAGCCGACCGATCTGTCCGGAGGCCTGCCCACCGGCCGCAGAGCTCTTGAGCGTTCGCTGCGACCTTCCTGATCGTCCCGCCCAGGCGCCCACAATGCTGGCGCGCGGCCATCGTGACCGGATTCATCAACACGTCAGCGTACGTCCACAGGCGCTGCGGCGCACAGGAGGTTCTCACCCGGGCCTCCCTTATGATCAACCGGTGACTGAAACCGAGTTCCCCCGCCCGTTCCGCCCGCAGTCGCGCTGGGTGCGCAGCGTCGGCCTGATGATCTTCTTCAGCCGCTGGCTGCAGGCGCCGCTTTATATCGGGCTCATCATCGCGCAGATCATCTACGTGATCGTGTTCATGGTCGAGCTCATCAACCTCGGCGGCGACGTCTGGACCTCGCTGACCGTGCCAGGGGACGACGGTGGCATCCACGTCGAAGAAGCCGCGATCATGCTCTCGGTGCTCGGCCTGATCGACGTCGTCATGATCGCGAACCTGCTGATCATGGTCATTATCGGCGGCTACGAGACGTTTGTGTCCCGCATCCGTTTGGAAGGGCACCCCGACCAGCCGGAATGGCTCTCCCACGTCAATGCCAACGTGCTCAAGGTCAAGCTCGCCATGGCCATCGTCGGCATCTCGTCGATCCACCTGCTCAAGACCTTCATCGAGGTCGGCGACCTGGCCGCGCGCGGCACCCCCGTCGATAACAACCCGACCGAAACCATCACCGGCAATATCTACACCTGGGACGGCGTGCTGTGGCAGGTCATCATTCACATGGTTTTCATTCTCTCGGCGATAGCACTGGCCTGGATCGACCGGATGTCCCAGTCCGGTCACTCACCCGCCGCAGGGGTGGCCGCGGTGCACCCGGTCACCCCGGCACCGGCACCGGTCGCGGCCCTCGCCCCCGCGCCCGCGCGCCGCGAACTCGAAGGCCACCCTGCGGGAGCGACCGGAATCGCCCTTCACCTCTCCCAGCTCGGTCAGCTGCGCGAGGCCGGCGTGGTGACGGATGCCGAATTCCACGCCAAAAAAACGGAGTTGCTCGCCCGCTTCTAGCCAGAACGTCGTGAGGCCGCGGGCGCGGAACTGGGCCCGCACCCGCTCCTGCAGCGCGGAATCGGGCGGTAGCACGCCGTACAGCGGATACGGAATGGCCAGGCGATTCCACTTGTCCTCGCCCATCTGATGAAAGGGCAGTACCTCGACCCGGGTGTGCGCCAGCCGCCGAAGGGCATAATGGCGCGCTTGAGCGGGGCATGCGTTTGCAGACCGACAATGGTCTCGCTCGGCTGGTCGATGTAGCCGGGGGCGTGCGCGGTAATCGATGCCGGGGTGGTCGGGTCGACGTCGTAGACGCCGAGCGCGCGCTCCCGGGGGAACATCTCCGTCAGCCGGGCCCAGAGCGCCAGTGTGCGGTCGGTGGCGCCGGTCAGAAAGCTCGCATCATCGGTGAACGGCGTGTAGTTGCGTTGGATCAAATCTCGAACATCATGGCCGTGCTGCGACGGCCCGGCGGTGAAGCCAGCCCAGCCTGTGTCGTCGGTTGTCGTGGCACGCGGGTTGTCGAGGAGGGTCATGCTTCCACGCTAGCGAGGGGGCCAGGCCCGGTCTCGGGCTGTAAGCGCCGACTTTCCCGCAGATTTTTCGAGCGGATGCTGCTAGCGCGTGAGCCCCGGAAACTGGTCGTCGCGCCATTCATTCGGCAGCCGGGTGCCGGCTTTTGCCGCGTCGGCTTCGCGCTCGCGTAGTTCGACCCGGCGGATCTTGCCGGAGATGGTCTTGGGCAGCTCGAAGAATTCCACCCGGCGCACCCGCATGTAGGCGGGCAGGCCGGTACGGGCATGCCGAAGCACGGCTTCGGCGGTTTCGGCCGTCGGCTCCCAGCCCGGGGCGAGGTGGATGTACGCCTTGGGAATGTTCAGCCGGGTGGCATCGGGCGCGGGAACCACGGCGGCTTCGGCGACCGCGGGGTGTTCGAGCAGCACGCTCTCCACCTCGAACGGCGACACCTTGTAATCGCTCGACTTAAACACGTCGTCGGTGCGGCCGATAAAGGTGAGGTAGCCGTCGGCATCCACTGTGGCGACGTCGCCGGTGTGAAAAAAACCGCCGCGAATGGCGTGCGCGGTAAGGTCGGGTTCGCCGTGGTAGCCGGTCATCAAGTTGACCGGGCTCGTCGACAGGTCGAGGCAGATCTCACCTTCCTCGGCGGGCAGTTCGGTGATCGGGTCGAGCAGCTTGATCGAGACGCCGGGCAGGGGCAGGCCCATCGACCCGGCCTTCAGCACCGATCCGGGACCGTTTCCAACGATGGCGGTGGTCTCGGTCTGGCCGAAGCCATCGCGGATGGTCAGTTTCCAGCCGTTGTCGATCTGCCGAATGACCTCGGGGTTAAGCGGTTCCCCGGCGGAGAGTAACTCGCGCAGGGCGGCCGGCCGGGGGCCGACATCCGCTTGAATGAGCATGCGCCAGACCGTCGGCGGTGCGCAAAACGTGCTGACCTTCGCTCGATGCAGCTGGGCGATGAGGGCGCTGGGAGCGAACTTGGAGTAGTTGTAGACGAATACGGTCGCCTCGGCGATCCACGGGGCAAAGAAGCAGCTCCAGGCGTGCTTGCCCCAGCCGGGCGAGCTGATGGCGAGGTGCACATCTCCGGGGCGAAGGCCCAGCCAGTACATGGTCGACAGGTGGCCGACCGGGTAGGAGGTCTGCGAGTGCAGCACCATTTTGGGCTTGCTCGTCGTACCGGAGGTGAAGTAGATCAGCGATGGGTCACCGGATGCCACGACCGTCGCGATGAGTTCCGGGGTGAGCGCGTAGGCGTCCGCGAAGTCGGCCCACCCGGGGCGCGGCGCGCCGACGCTGATGCGGGTGTAGTCGCCGGGAACATCGTCGAACTTGGCTGCATCGGACGAGTTCGCGATCACATGGGTGACGCCGCCGCGAAGCACCCGGTCGGTCAGGTCATGAGCGGCGAGCACGGCACTGGTCGGCATGATGACCGCGCCGACCTTCATAATGGCGAGCATCGCCTCCCAGATTTCGAGCTGGTTGCCGAGCATGAGCATGACATGGTCGCCGTGCCGCACGCCCTGCCGGGCCAGCCAGGTGGCCACCTGGTCGGAGCGTTGCGCCATCTCGGCGAAACTGAACTTCTGCTCGCTGCCGTCTTCTTCGACGATCCACAAAGCGATTTTGTCGTTGCCGCGTGCGAGCACGTCGAACCAGTCGGTGGCCCAGTTGAAGTGTTCCCCCACGTCGGGCCATTCAAACTCCTGCGCGGCACGGGAATGATCGTTGCGCAGCGCCAGCAACTGGTCGCGGGCGGCCCGGTAGTTATCCGTGCTCGGTTTGGTCGTGCTCACCTGGTGAGTCATACGCCGTTGTCTCCTCTTGCCACCGTGAAACGTGTCGCCAGGCTGAAACGGCGACAGTCCATTCTGGCAGTGCTGCGGACGCAGGCCGCCCGATAGTCTGCGACGGATGACATTTACAAGCTCCAGACCCGCTCCGACCACCATGGTCACCACCGAAGAAATTTTTGAGCGGGTGGACTACGGTACGGCGGTGCGAGCCGTGCAGAACGCGCTCGCCACCGGGCTCGATCCGGTGCGTGACTTCGCCCGGCAGGTTCTGGCGGTCGCGAACGGCCAATTGCTGCTCATGCCCACTGAAGCTTCGGATTTCGTCGGCATCAAAGTGGCGTCGGTCACGCCGGGCAACCCGGCCCTTGGTCGGGAGCGCATTCAGGGCGTCTATCTGCTGCTCGACGCCCTGACGCTCACGCCGATCACGCTGTTCGACGGCGCCGCGATCACGACCCTGCGCACCCCGGCAGTGTCGGCCGCGGCCGCCGACTACCTGGCTCCGGCCGCCGTAGAACACCTGGTGGTGTTCGGGTCGGGGCCGCAAGCCTGGGGGCATATCGAGGCGATGCGGGCCATCCGCTCGATCGACCGGGTCACGATCGTGGCCCGAGACCAGCCCCGCGCCGAGCTGTTCGCCGCCCGGGTGACCGCCAGCGGCCTGCCGGCCCAGGTCGGCACGGCCGCTGACGTGGCAACGGCCCAGTTGATCGTCTGCGCCACCACCGCGCGTACTCCGCTGTTCGACGGCAGCCTGGTGCCCGCCGATTGCTGCGTCGTCGCCGTCGGTTCGCACGAAACGGATGCCCGTGAGCTCGACTCAGCGCTCCTCGCCCGCGCGCAGGTCGTCGTCGAAGACCCGGCCACGGCGCAGCGGGAGGCCGGCGACGTCATCATCGCGGTGGCCGAGGGTGTCATCGCCCCGCACGAGCTCGTGCCGCTGCGTGACATCGTGACGGGAACCGTCGCCGTCACGGCGGAAACTCCGCGCGTCTTCAAGAGCACCGGGATGTCATGGGAAGACCTCGTCATCGCGACCGCCGTGTACCGGGCCGGAGCGCGCTCGGAGGCGTAGCGGGCCCGTGGTTCGCGGGCCAGGGCGTTGGCCTATCGTTAGTGGGTGACCTACTCGATTCGTTCCCTCGTGGCCGCCGACCTGCCGCGCCTGCTCGCGCTCAACAATGCCGCCGTTCCAGCGGTCAATGAGCTGGATGCGCCGGCACTGGTCGCGCTGGTCGAACACAGCCACCTCGCGGTCGCTGTCGTCGCCGACGACGATGCGGCCGCCGAGGTACTCGGCTTTGCCATCCTTTTTGTCGCCGGCGCCGAGTACGCGAGCGAGAACTACCGCTGGTTCTCCCAGCGATCCACCGATTTTCTCTACGTCGACCGCATCGTCGTGGCCGACGGTTTTCGCGGGCAGGGGCTCGGCCAGGTTCTCTACGATGCCATCTTCGGTGCGGCCCGCCGCGAGCTGCTCGCCGAGGTGCTGTGCGAGGTCAACCTCGAACCGCCGAATCCGGGATCCCTCGCGTTCCACGGCCGCCTCGGGTTCGCCGAGGTCGGCCAGCTGTCGACGAAGGACGACACCGTCGTCGTGAGCCTGCTCGCGGCATCCGTTTAGCGGTGCGGCCAGACTGTTCTTTACACACAGTTTGGCGGCGAATTCAAGGGGCAGCAGAGAAACACGGAACACCCTATGGTCAATCTGACGCGAGCTACCGCTTGCGCAGAACTGAGCCAAGGGAAACCCCCGCGATGCGACTCACCTGCCCGTTTTGCAAGTCACCCGCTGATTTGAAACCCAACCCCGCGCAGGCCCTGCGCATCACCCTTCCGCTCTACGTCCTCAAGTGCACTGGCTGCGAGCGCACCAGCATCCGCGTCGAACCGGCCAGTCTGCCCCACGTCATCCTGGCGCCGCGCACGGCCTGAATCGTTCGCCTCCGGG
This sequence comes from Cryobacterium sp. M91, assembly GCF_002929615.1. NCBI lineage: Bacteria > Bacillati > Actinomycetota > Actinomycetes > Micrococcales > Microbacteriaceae > Cryobacterium > Cryobacterium sp. M91. The sequence continues at coordinate 13,434 of NZ_PJJT01000073.1, forward strand.
AACAAAACGGCGAAGCTACCGGCTTGGAACGACTGTGCCCGACCCCAAAGGTCCGGGCATTCAGATGCCGGTCACACCGATATGGATGCCGTCGAATCGGTCAGTCGCGCCAGCGCGGCCTCGGCATGGTCGCTGAGCCGACTCTCGGCCAGCGGCCCGTCGCCGTTGAACACAGCCTCGGCGATACCGCGATGCTCCGCGATCCACTCCCCGTCGACCCGATAGGAGTCCTGGAGTACGGTCAGGCACATCCGGGTCTCCGTCATCAGGGTGCTGTGGATGCGCGCGAGGCGGCGGCTGCCACTCAGGGTGACGAGGCGTTCATGAAAGACCATGTCGGCGTCGCTCATGGCGGCACGATTGCCGATGGCGGCAGCATTCTCCATCTCTGATACCTGGGTCAGCAGTTCCTTGCCGGCGGCTACGTGGTCCGCCCGCACCAGCAGCTTGCAGGCCGCCGACTCGATGGCGGTGCGCAGCACGTACATGTCACGAATCTCAGCGTCCGTCATCTCGATGACGAACAGACCCCGGTTGCGAATGCTGACCAGGAGTCCCTCCTGCGTCAGGCGCTGCATGGCTTCGCGCAGAGGGCCTCGACTGACACCGAGTTCGCGGGCGAGTTCTGCCTCACCCAGTTGCGACCCGGGAGCGACCTCGCCGTGCGCGATCGCGTAGCGCAGTTTGCGAGCGATGATCGACGGAGTTGATTCCTGCACGACCGGTTCCAATGAATATCGCTGGGGCATACCCTGCACGGTTCTTTCTCGAATGGATGTCTAGAAGTATCTGAAGGCGTCCCACCACGCTGTCCATTGTTTACAATTGCAACTTGGGGCGCCGAAATTTTCGCCCGATCGACGCAGTCCCGATTAGGGGGCTTGACAGAGGCTACCGCAAGCCCCAAGTTCGGGTCCTCGGGCGCGCCGACAGAATCCCGGTTGGGACGCTACGCTGGCGGCATGATCGATGGAGACAGCGCTCACCGTCCAGACCGAGATTCGCAGCCCCACAACACCGCCGACCTCGCCCCCAACCATCGCGGCACCCCACTGCCCAGCTACGTCAATGCCTGGGTGTCGACGCAGCGTTGGTTCGGCAACAAGGGGCGAGTTCCCGCGCTGCGCAGCATCGGGCACTTCGCCCTTGACTGCGCCGAGCCGGGAGTCACCATCCGCGTTGATTTCGTGCTCGACACAGCGAGCCTCACCCTCACGCTGTACCAGTTGCCGACCACTGAACGCTTCGAGGAATTGCCCGGCGCCGACAACGCCCTGATCACCGTGCGCCAACCGGGCTCGCTCAACGCCCGCTACATTTACGATGCCGCCTACGACCCCGCCTTCGCTGCCGCGTTGCTGGCATTCATGGAGCGGCAGGACGTGTCCGTGTCCACCAAACCAACGGCGACCGACCGCTCCGCCGCCAGCGCGCGGGGCGAGGACCTGCGCCCGCGCTCCACCGCCCCTTCCAGCACGACGGCCGCAACCGTCATATCGAGTCGGGTGCTCAGCGGAGAGCAATCCAATACCTCGATCATCGTGGACCGCGTCGACGCATCCGGTTCGCCAGCGGTGCCGATTATTTGCAAGGTCTTCCGAATTATTCATGCGGGAGAGAATCCGGATGTGACGGTGCAGGCTGCGCTGGCCGGTGCCGGCTCAACTCGCATCCCGCTGCCGTTCGGTGCCGTGCTCGGCCAGTGGGACGATCCGGCCGAGCCCGGCCAGAGAGCGGTCGGCCACCTGGCATTTGCCCAGGAGTTTCTGCCCGATGCACCGGATGCCTGGCGCACGGCCCTGATCGCTGCCGCCGCGGGCAGTGATTTCACCGGCCCGGCCTTCCGGCTGGGGCAGGCCACCGCCGACGTGCACCACGATCTCGCGCGCACCCTGCCGACCTTGGAGGCGAGCCCCGACGTCATTGCCGAGGAAATGGCCAAGATCAAACTGCGCTGCAGTCAGACCCTGCGTGAAGTCCCGCTGTTGGCCAAATACCAGAGCGCCATCGAAGCGGTGTTTGCCCGGGCGGAATCCGCGGCGTGGCCCAGACTCCAGCGCATCCACGGTGACTTTCACCTCGGGCAGGTTCTCGACGTGCAGGGCCGCGGCTGGGTGCTGCTGGATTTCGAGGGTGAACCGCTACGCACTCTGCGGGAACGCACCCGGCCCGATGTCCCGATGCGCGACGTCGCCGGCATGCTGCGATCCTTCTCCTACGTGTCCGGCGCGATGACGGCGACCACGGCCGAAGCCGCGGTCACCCTCGCCTCAGCCGGTTCGTCGTCCTGTGCGATGACGAAGAATCTGCCGATGATTTCCGATTGGGCAATGGCCTGCCGTGGCGCTTTCCTCGACGGTTACGCGGAACGCTCCGGCCTCAAACTGGCCGAGCAGCTTGCCCTGCTCGAGGCCTTCGAGCTCGACAAAGCTCTCTACGAGGCTGTCTATGAGAGTCGCAATCGACCCGCCTGGCTGCCGATCCCGCTCGCTGCGATCGAACGGCTGGTCGGCACGCCGGACTGATCGTGGTGCGCAATGCCGAACTGTGGGCCGCCGGGCGCGACTCCGTGCACCGGCCCCGAGTAACGCTCCGATAACGCCCGGCGGCGTAGCCTGACGCGCGTTCCGGTACAGTGCCAGCAAGGGACAGAGCACACAGAAAGTAGTTCCATGGCAGAAAATATTTCCGGCCCCGGGGGCGACCAGAAATTCGTTAGTGAGGGTGAATTTCAAGCGGGCGAATCGGCATCCGGTTTCATCTCCGGCGTCACCTTCGGGCCAACCGAAGTGGTCTACTACAAGGTCAACAATCTGGCCGTCTTCGAAGGTGACATTGTGCTGGGCACGGTTGCCGAGTTGGAGCAGACCAAGGATGCCGAAAGCCACGACGACGGTCGTGCCCGCGGCGTGGCCATCACCGGCGCGCGCTTTCGATGGCCGAACGCCCACGTTCCGTTTCGGATCAACGCCGCCCTTCCGAACCAGCAGCGGGTGCGCGACGCGATCTCCCACTGGGAGGCCAGCACTCCCATCCGCTTTACCGAACGCACGGCGGCCAATACGGGGCAATTCTCCAACTTCATCGAGTTCAGCGATTCTGGCGGATGCTGGTCGATGCTGGTCGATGCTCGGTATGCAGGGTAACGGCATGCAAACCATCAGTTTGGGGACCGGCTGCAGCACCGGTAATGCGATCCACGAGATCGGCCACGCGGTCGGGCTCTGGCACGAACAGAGTCGGGAGGATAGCAACGCCTTCGTGACGATCAACGTGGCCAACATTGAGTCGGGTATGGAGAACCAGTTCGACCAGCACATCGTCGACGGTGACGATGTCGGTGGGTATGACTACGGCTCGATCATGCACTATCCGCGCACCGCGTTCTCGAAGAATGGGCTTGAGACGATCACCCTGGTGCAGGCCGGAGCGCAGATCGGTCAGCGCACCGCGCTATCGGCCGGTGATATCGCCGCGGTCAACCTCATGTATCCGCAAACCGTACGGGCCAGTTCGAGCCCGGTGGTGTCGTGGGGTGCGAACCGGTTGGATGCGTTCGTGCTCGGTACCAACCGGGCCGTGTTCCACAAGTGGTTCAGCGGAGCCGGGGGGTCCCTCGATCACCGGCTACGAGAACATGGGTGGCATCGCCGAGAGCGTTCCGCAGGCGGTCGCGTGGTCGCCAGACCGGCTCGACCTGTTCGTGACCGGTACCGACAGCGCGCTCTATCACAAGTGGTGGAACGGCAGCTCCTGGGGGCCATCGGTCACCGGCTACGAAAACATGGGCGGCATCGCCACCTCGCAGCCGCGCGTCGTGTCCTGGGCACCCTGCCGGCTGGACGTGTTCCTCACCGGCACCAACAGCGCGCTGTTCCACAAGTGGTTCAACGGCGCTGCGTGGGGTCCATCGCTCACCGGCTATGAGAGCCTCGGCGGCGTGATCACGTCGTTCGACGAGGCCGAAGTGCGTGCCGGTTCAGACACGCTGAACCGGGACACGGACTGACCCCTTCGGCAGCACCGGGTGGGACTGCGTCGAGACGAAATCCCCCTCGGTGATGTCGGGGCGTTCGATGGCCGAGTCAGGCTGGGACCGTTCCCCGGCCGCGACGTGCGTCAGGGGTTCGCGCGAATCGGACTTCTGGCGCACTTCTGTGTCCGGGGATCCCTCCCGCACATGAATGCGCAAATTCAGCAGACGGATGCCCGCAAGCGCGTCCGCAGGCACGGTCACGGTCACCGGCAACCCCGCAGCGGCATCGGAGTTCGTGTCCGCGGCGAGCGCGGGGATCTCGGTGCGGGAGTGGCCCACGATGGTGCTCGGAGCATCCGCTTTGGACACGTCTTCAATCAGCACCGTCACGGTGAACGGTCCGGTCGGACGCTCCCCCGGTGCGAACTCGATGACGCCGGTGACGGTGACGTTCCTTTCGGTGGGTTCTGGCATGTCGCCATGGTGCCACCGCCCCGAACATCGTGCTCGTCGCCGCGGCAGCGTGCCGCGCGGGACTTGCGCCAGTACGCGGGAGTTCCGTCTCCCGCGCAGCGGCGCAGCTCCCGCGAATCGTGAAGTGGCGGGAAGTCAGGAGACGGAACGAGCCCGCTTCGCCTTCGCTTTCGGCTTGGCGCGATCCCGGCTGGCTTCGACGCTGCAGCGTAAGGCCTCCATCAGGTCGAGCACCTCGCCGCCCTCGCCATCGTCTTCATCGGGGCGCGCGTCTTCTCGGTGTCGACGGCGTCGCCGCGCTTCAGTTTGGCCTCGATCAGGGCCCGTAATTCATCTTGATAGTCGTCGCTGAAGGCATCCGGCGCAAAATCGGCCGCGAACGACTCCACCAGGGCCGCCGACAGGTCCAGCTCCTTGGAGCTGATGTTAACCCGCATGTCGAGGGACCCGAATTTCGCCTCGCGCACCTCGTCAGCCCAGAGCAGGGACTGCAGCATCAGCACGTCGCCGTGCACCCGCAGCGCGCCCAGCCGGGTCTTCTGCCGCAGCGCGAAGTGCACGATCGCCGTACGATCGTTGGCCTCGAGCGTGCGGCGAAGTAACACGTACGCCTTCGACGATTTGCCGTCTGGCTCGAGAAAATAGCTCTTGTCGAGCATGATCGGATCGATCTGGTCGCTCGGCACGAACTCGACCACGTCAATCTCCTTGCTGTGCTCGGAAGGCAACGACGCTAAGTCCTCGGCGCTGAGCACCACGGTCTGCTCGCCGTTGTCGAAGGCCGTGTCGATGTGGTCATACGGAACGACCTTGGAACACACTTCACACCGACGTTGATAGCGGATGCGTCCCCCATCGGCATCGTGCACCTGGTGCAGCGAGACGTCGTGATCTTCAGTGGCGCTGTACACCTTGACGGGCACGTTGACGAGTCCGAAGGTGATCGCACCGGTCCAGATGCGCGACAAGAGGGACGCGAGCAAGACACCGGAGCCGGTGCCGGCATCCGTTCCGGAATTGCATCCGGGCGAGACCGCCGGGCAGAGTTTCGTCATTCAGGAGCACCACGCCCGCAACCTGCACTGGGATTTCCGCCTCGAACACGACGGGGTGCTGGTGTCGTGGGCTCTGCCGCGCGGCGTGCCGGTGTCGCCGACCCAGAACCGGCTTGCGGTTCACGTGGAGGACCATCCGCTCGAACACGGCAGCTTTGAAGGAAACATTCCGGTTGGAGAATATGGTGCCGGCGACGTCAAGATCTGGGATCGCGACGACTACGACCTCGAAAAATGGCGCGACGACGAAGTGATCGTGACTCTGCACGGCGAACCCCACGCCGGACTCGGCGGCACCGCCCGGTTCGCCCTGATTCGCACGAGCGCCGGACGCGGGGCGGCGAACAACTGGCTGATTCACCGGATGAAGCCACGCGACGGGGCTGGCGGTTCACACACCAATGCCCGACCGACCGTCGGGCAGATCGGCCACGCACCACCCAAGAACACCTACTCCCCCATGCTCGCCGCCGACGGCTCCGCAGCCGACCTCGGCGACGACGACTGGGCGTTCGAGATGAAGTGGGACGGCATGCGGGGCCTCGCCTACGTCTCCCCGGCCGAGCAGGGCGTGCGTCTGGTCACCCGCAACGGGCACGATGTGACCGTGTCCTATCCCGATCTCACGACCGATCTGCTCGCCGCGCTGGCCACCACCGAAACGGATGCCGCGGTGCTCGACGGCGAGATCGTGGCCGTCGACCCGGGCGGACGCCCCGATTTCGGGCTGCTGCAAACCCGCCTGAGGCTGACCGAGCCGCGGGAGGTGGCCGCTGCGGTGAAGAAGACTCCGGTGCAGTTCATGCTGTTCGACCTGCTCGAGCTCGAGCTCGAGCTCGAAGGCATCATGGCCAAACGACAGGATGGCCGTTACAGCGCGGGGCGCCGGTCGCGAGATTGGGTGAAAATCAAACACTTCCGCACCCAGGAGGTCGGAGTCGGCAGCTGGCGGCCCGGCAAAGGAAACCGGTCGGGCACGATCGGATCCCTGCTGCTCGGGGTTCCCACCGACGGGGCCTTGCGCTACGTCAGCCGGGTCGGCACCGGGTTCGCCGACCGCGACCTGGCCAGCATCCACACAAGTCTGAAGCGACTGGTGCGCAAGACGACACCGTTCAGTGACATTCCCCCAGCGGATGCCGCCAGCGCGGTCTGGGTGCGCCCGTCCCAGGTCGCCGAATGGACCGCGACCGGCCGGCTGTGTCAGCCGTCCTGGTGAGGCTGGCTTCCCGACAAGACCCCGGGCGAATTTGTCAGCGAATGATGTACGCGCGATCTAGAATTACCCCATGGTGAGTGATCGGCATCCGGAAGGATCGGCGACACCACGCGCGAAACGCATCACGCGTCGGTGGCCGCTGATCAGCGGTCTCGGTGCGCTCGCTCTCACAATCGCCCTCGGCTATCTGGTGCTGCTGCGTGGCACCGCTGACACCATCGATGCCGGGTCACTCGCCATCGACCGGTCCTGGCTCGCCTGGATGGATCGGTTTCGCGGGCCGGCCCTGGACGCGCCAGCGCTGGTGCTGAATTACCTCGGCTTCGGGCTCACGGCGTCGCTGCTGATTCCCATACTGATCGTGGGCGTTCTGCTGCTGGCCCGGCAGTATTGGGCGGTCGGGTTCTACCTCGCAGCGACGATACTCACCGGCGGCGCCGTGCAGGTGCTTAAGAATTTGTTCGGGAGAACCCGGCCCCAGGACATTCTGGTGAGTGTCGATTTTGGGTCGTTTCCCTCGGGGCACGTAGCAAACGCGGCCGTCATGGCCACCATTTTCGCACTCCTATTTTCACGATGCTGGGTCTGGATACTCGGAGCTGCCTACACTCTGGCCATGATGATCAGCCGCACCTACCTGGGAGCGCATTGGCTGACCGACACGATCGGCGCCCTACTGCTCGGCGTGGGCATCGCCGTTGCAGTCTGGGCGCCGTTGGCGGCAAAACTCGACGGCGAACGCCGGTTGCGCGCCGCCGAACATTTGAAACGGCACTGACACTCTTCTACCGAAAGGACGAACAGATGGGTGGTGTCCGGTCCGCAACGGTGTGGCGCACCCGCTACGGAAAGTTTGTCGTCGACGCCCGGCCGCTGTCCACGGCCACGCGTCGGCAATTGCGCCTGACCGCCATCGCCCTGGCCGGTGTCGGCATCCTGCTCTTCATCGGCGTGCTCATTGACGTGCTGCAACCGGACCGGTCGTCGTTCTACGATTCGCCGGTTCGCGAGTGGCTCGTCGACAACCGCTCGCCGAACCTGACGCTGATCATGATCGGCCTGGCCATCATCTTCGGGCCGGTCGCGTTGCCGATCATCGTGCTGGTTTTGACCGTCGCCTGGGGGGTCTGGGGCAAGCACGCGTGGCGACCGCTCCTACTCGCCATAGCCATGCTCACCGGGGTCATTCTGGCGCAGATTCTGGCGCCGCTCATCGCCCGCAGCCGCCCACCGATCGAGCTGATGCTGTTCGGCGCCGACCACTCGTACTCGTTTCCGTCGGGGCACGTTCTCGGTGCTGCCGATTTCGTACTGGTGCTGACTTACCTGGTCGTGTCCCGGCGCCCCGGTCGGCGTGCTGCCATCGTCGGGTTCAGCATCGCGGCGCTCTGCATCGGGGTCGCCGCGATCAGCCGTCTCTATCTCGGCTATCACTGGGCAACGGATGCCCTCGCTTCACTGTCGATCTCGCTCGTCGTGCTCGGCGGGGTGATCGCCTGGGACACCCGCCATGCGTCCCGCGGACTACAACCGGGCGCGGCGGGCGCGAACGAAGCAGTACAGGCCGTAGGCGATCAGTCCGACACCGATCAGGATCAGGGCACTGGTTCCGAACGGCAGGGCGGCGAGCGCCTTGAGCGCCCCGTCGAGCCCGGTGGATTTGCTGGCATCATTGGTGACCGCGGCGACGCCGATGAGGATCGCGGCCACGGCGAGCGCGATGCCCTTGGCGACGTAGCCGACGACTCCGAGGGCGATGACCGCGCGGCCGGCCGATCCGCCCGGCACGGCGAGGTCTGACCGGAACTTTTGCGCTGCACCCTTATAGATGAAATAGCCGCCGACGCCGAGCACGGCCACACCGGCCAGGAACAGCACGATGACGCCGCCCGGCGAGGACAGCAACGACGAACTGGCGCTCTGCGTACTGCCGGCCGAGCTCGACGTACCGCCCCGGGCGAAGGTCAGCGCCGTGACGCCGAGGGCGATATAAACGATGGCTTTGGCAATGTTGGCCAGACGACGCGCCCATTTTCGTTTGGGCTCGTCCTGCATCACGAATGCGGAGACGACCAGCCACAGCCCGAGGGCGAACATGCCGACCACGACGGTCCACAGCAAAAACACCCCGCCCGGGCTCGAGGCCAGCTGGGCGAGTGCCCCGCTTTGGTCGGCGGAGCCGCTGCCCGCACCGATCGCCACGGTAATCGCGATCGACCCGATCAGGATGTGCAGCAGCCCGTTGACGGCGAACCCCAGCCGTGCCAGCAGTTGCAGTGCCGAACTGTTGCTCGCGTCGCGAGCGATGTGTGTCGCCGGTGAATTCATCACGGGCTCAGCCTAGGTCGACACACGCCGTCGCGCGCAGAAATTTTTCTTGGCCGACGTACCGACAAGTCACCGGGTGACGTCGTCCCGAAATTCCGCGTCACCGGGCTCGGAGGCAACCGCAGACGCGGCAGCGACACCGGCGATATTGACCATCCAACTGGTGCCGAGTTTGTCGATTCGGGTGGTCCTGTGATTATCGCCCCGATCGGCGCCTGTGACGAGGTGCCGGGGCCGGGCGGGTACAGTGTCGGCATGAAGCTGATTGCCATCGACCCGCCCACCCGCAGCTTTTCGCGCTGGCTGACCAACGAAGAAATAGCTCGCGTCGTCGCCCACAAGCGCGGCTGGCGTCAGGCGCCCGACGGCAGCGTACTGGCCGGCAAGATTCGTAAAACCCGCATCGCCGACTCCCTCGAATACCTCGGTGCTGCCGTCGTTGCGCACGGCTGGGCCAGCCGGCCACGCACCGAACCGAGCGACAGCAGCGGCCCCACCCACATAATGTGGGGCATCATCGACGCCCGCACCGACGCCGAAATCGCCGAGCAGCTCGGCGAAGCGGTTTAGAAACGGCCCGAGGCGCGTAGCGTGGCACTATGAGCCTGAATCCCAGTTACATCACGCCCGGCCTGGACTTCAACCGCGACACCCATTACATCGAGGACCGCATCACACGGGACGGCCGGGACGGCTGGCCGGTCGAGGCGGGTCGCTACCGCTTGGTCGCAGCCAGGGCCTGCCCTTGGGCGAACCGCACCACGATCGTGCGCCGCCTGCTCGGCCTCGAGGGCGTCATCTCACTGGGCTTACCCGGCCCGACCCACGACAGGAACAGCTGGACCTTCGACCTCGACCCCGACGGGCTCGACCCGGTGCTCGGCATCGAACGCCTGCAGGAGGCCTTCTTCGCCCGTTTTCCCGACTATCCGCGCGGCATCACCGTGCCGGCGATCGTCGATGTTGCCTCTGGCAAGGTCGTCACCAACAACTACCCGCAAATCACCCTTGATTTTGAGACCGAGTGGACGGAACACCACCGGGCCGGCGCCCCCGACCTTTACCCCGAAGCCCTGCGGACCCAGATCGACGAGGTCGCCAACCTAATCTTTCACGACGTGAACAACGGCGTCTACAAGTGCGGCTTCGCGGGCAGCCAAAAATCGTACCAGCGGGCCTACGACGCCCTGTTTGCTCGGCTCGACTGGCTCGAAGAACGCCTGGCCGGGCAGCGGTATCTCGTGGGCGACACGATAACCGAGGCGGACATCCGCTTGTTCACGACTCTGGCACGCTTTGACGCGGTGTATCACGGTCATTTCAAGTGCAATCGAAACAAGCTCAGCGAGATGCCGGTGCTGTGGGCCTATGCCCGCGACCTCTTCCAGACTCCGGGTTTCGGCGACACGATCGATTTCGATCAGATCAAGAAGCATTACTACGTGACCCACGTCGATATCAATCCCAGCGGCATAGTGCCGAAGGGGCCGGATGCCGCCGCCTGGCTGGCACCGCATTCTCGCGCCGATCTCGGCGGCCGTCCTTTCGGCACCGGCACCCCGCCGGAGCCGCCCGTGCCCGGCGAGCGCATCGTGAACTGAACGCGTAGCGCTAGTCGGGACGACGGGCCCGGCTCGGCAGCACGCGCGGCGGCTCCCCCGGCATCTTGGGAAAGTCCGGCGGAAACGGCAACTCACCCAGGCCATCGGCCAAATCGCTCTCCCACCACGAATACAGGACGTCGATCGAGCCGGGCTGCTCATGCATGGTCGCCCACGGGTCGCCCTGGTCGCGCAGTCGGTTCGGCACGGTGAGAATCGTGAAGGCGTGCGGGTCGGTTTGGGCGAGTTCGCTCCACTCCAGCGGGCAGGACACCGGCGCGTGCGGCAGCGGCCGGGGACTGTAGGCACCGGCCATGGTGCGATCGCGGTTGGCCTGGTTGTAGTCAATGAAGATGCGCTCGCCGCGCTCTTCCTTCCACCAGTTTGTGGTGACCCGGGTGGGCATCCGTCGTTCTAGCTCACGCGCCGCGCCGATGACCGCGTGCCGCACTTCAAGAAATTCGCGGGTCGGGGTGATCGGCGCGAACACGTGCAGTCCGCGATTTCCGGATGTCTTCACAAACGCCATCAGACCGGCCTCGGCCAGCAGGCTCTTCAGTTCGACAGCGACCGGAATGGTGTCGGAGAAGTCCGTGCCCGGCTGGGGATCCAGATCGACGCGCAGTTCATCGGGATTGTCCGAGAGCTCGGCCCGGGACGGCCAAGGGTGGAACACGATCGTGTTCATCTGCACCGCCCACACGGCGGCGGCCGGTTCGTCGATCACGAGCTGCGGATGCGTGCGCCCGCTCGGGTAGACCACGGGAACGGCCCGCACATAGTCGGGAGCCCCCTTCGGGGGTTCTTCGAGAAGAACTGCTCGCCGTCGATGCCGCCACTGAACCGTTGCAGCAACACCGGACGGTCGCCGTTAGCCCGCACGAACGCCTCCCCCACCTCGATGAAGTACTGGGCGAGGTCGAGTTTGGTGATTCCCGGATCGGGCCAGAGCACCCGGCTCGGGCTCGACACGCGCACCTCGCGCGCGCCGTGCGGGCCGTCGACCATCAAAACCTGCGCATCCGAGCTCACCATGCGCACACTGTAGCCAGATTTATTGGCAGCGGCAGCCTCCGGCCGCAGCTGCGGCAAGCTACGGGATGTAGTTGAACTCGTCGGGGTTCGGGCCCGTGCGCTCGTCGCGGTTCAGCGCAGTGATGGCGGCGATATCCGCTTCGGTGAGGGAGAAATCGAACAGGGCAAAGTTTTCCTCGACCCGGCTGCGGGTGACCGACTTCGGGAAGACGATGTCGCCCCGTTGCAGGTGCCAGCGCAGGGTAACCTGCGCGGCGGTCTTACCGAGGCGGTCGGCGATCCCGATAATCACCGGGTCAGAGAGAACCGCCCCTTGCGCGAGCGGCGACCAGGCCTCGGTTGCAATGCCGTGCTCGGTGTTGAATGCACGCAGTGAATCCTGCGTGAGGTACGGGTGTACCTCGATCTGGTTGACGGCCGGCACCGTGTCGGTTTCGTCGAACAGGCGCTGCAAGTGCGCCTGCTGGAAGTTGCTCACGCCAATCGTCCGGACGCGCCCGGAGCTCTGCATCTCCTCCATCGCCTTCCAGGTTGCGACGTAGTCGCCGACGGCCGGGAGCGGCCAGTGAATGAGGAACAGGTCCAGGTAGTCGAAGCCGAGTGCTTCGAGGGTACGGTCAAACGCGGCGAGGGCGTCGGCGCGGTCGTGGAACCCATTGTTGAGCTTGCTCGTGACGTAGATATCGGCACGGGCGATACCGGACGCTGCAATCGCCTCACCGACCTCTTTCTCATTGCCGTACATCTCCGCCGTGTCGATGTGTCGGTAGCCGGCCTCAAGGGCGGCGAGGGTCGCCGCTTTGGTCGTTTCTGGGGTGATCTGAAATGTGCCGAAGCCAAGCTGAGGTATGGACGTGCCGTTGTTAAGAGTGAGTGTGGGGACTGTGGTCATGGGTAGATCTCCTCGTTCAAATGTGCCTTGGTCGTGGCATCGCCAACATCTGCCCCGCGTTGCTCTGTCAATTCGAGAATGTCCCGGCTTGCGTACGGGTAGTGGTAATTGCCGGCACGTGTAACCGAACCACGCAATCATCGGGCCTATTCCATGGCTGCCCCAACGCAGGGCGCACTAGCAGCCCCCGTCGAGCGCTGAACGAGTGTGGCGCGGCAACGCACAAACTGAATGCCGACGTAGTTCGCAGCTTGCCGCCCTATCATCGGGGCATGATTGAGCCAGTGAAACGCGACCCGGTACGTCTCGGCCAGGAATCAGTGTGGGATTACCCGCGCCCACCTTTGGTTGAACACACCACGGAACACGTCACGATCGAGCTGAACGGCGCGACGATCGTCCACACCAGCGACGTCGTACGTGTGCTGGAAACCAGTCACCCGCCCGTGTACTACGTGCCGCGAAGTGCTTTTGCCGCCGGTCTGCTGAAGCCGGCAGCGGGCCACAGCTACTGCGAATACAAGGGCGTGGCCGGCTACCTCTCGATCGGCTCCAGCCCCCGTGCGGGCTGGTTTTATTCCACACCGTCACCGGGGTACGAAATTCTGGCTGAACGTATCGCCGTCTACCCAGGCGCGATGGACCGCTGCACCGTCGACGGTGAGACGGTGCGCGCGCAGGACGGCGACTATTACGGCGGCTGGATCACTAAGAAAATCGTGGGGCCGTTCAAGGGCTCTACTGGTACCGTGGGCTGGTAGTTCGCCCTTCGATACCGTTGCTTCGCACACAGTTTTCTGGTTCCGGGTATCCTCTCATCAGCCATGCATCCGAGGTACCAGGCAACTGAAGGAGCTGCTGTGACCCACAATGCCGTAGACGCAGACATTCTCAACCAGTGGACCCGCCGTCTCAGCCAGGCCCTCCAGATTTTAGACCTTGACGTAGACAACCACCTCGTACTCAATGTCGCAGACGAAGCCGCCCATGCGGTCAGCCCGATGGCCGCCCCGATCACAACTTTCGTCGTCGGCTATGCCGCCGGTTTGGCCGCCGCCAACTCGGCGATGGCGTCGGACGCGGCCATCGCCCGGGCAGCGGATATCGTGATCGCTGTCTGCCGGCAGCCCGAGAATGAGGCACCCGACGAAACCGGCTGGGTCAATACTGCTCAGTAGCTCAAACCGCACAGTAGCTCAAACCGCACAGTAGCTCAAACCGCACAGGAGCTCAAACCGCGCAGGAGCTCAAACTGCGCAGGAGCTCGCCCCATCCGCATCACACCTCCGACCGCTCCAATCGGATGATGACCGCCTTCGACACCGGCGTATTGCTGCCGTCGGCGACGCTGTCGAGTGGCACGAGCACGTTCGCCTCTGGATAGTAGGCGGCCGCGCAGCTGCGCGGCGTCGGATAGGCGACCAGCCGGTACCCGCGTAGCACCCGATCGACGTTGTCGCTGAACTCGCTGTGCACGTCGACCAGGTCACCGTCGGCGAACCCGAGGGCGATCAGGTCCTTCTTGTTGATGAACACCACGTGACGGCCCTTCTTGATCCCGCGGTAGCGGTCGTCGAGGCCATAGATAGTGGTGTTGAACTGGTCGTGGCTGCGCAGTGTCTGCAGCACCAGGCGCCCGGGTGGCACCTCGAGGTGTTCGAGGGTGTTCGTGGTCAGCATCGCTTTGCCGGTAGGGGTGGTGAACGTGCGCGAATCGCGCGGCCCGTTCGGCAGCACGAACCCGCCGTCTTGCCGGATGCGCTCGTTGTAGTTCTCGCACCCACCGACCACGTGGGCGATGTGGTCGCGGATGCGATCGTAGTTGGCCTCAAATCCGGCCCAGTCGACGGTAACCCGCTCGCCCAGGACGGCACTCGCCAGCCGGGAGACGATGGCAACTTCGGAGAGTAGGTTCGGTGCGACCGGCGTGAGCTTGCCCCAGGACGGATGCACCGCGCAGACTGAGTCCTCCACCGAGACGAACTGCTCGCCGCTGGCCTGCTCGTCGATTTCCGTGCGCCCCAGGGTCGGCAGAATCAGGGCTTCCTCGCCGGTCACGGCGTGGGACCGGTTGAGCTTAGTCGAGATCTGCACGCTCATTTCGGTGCGGGCCATGGCAGCCTCGGCAATGCCGGTGTCGGACATGGCGGCGACGAAGTTACCGCCGAGCCCCATCCACACCTTCATTTTTCCGTCACGCATGGCACGCACGCCGTCGACGGAGTCAACGCCATGCGCACGTGGCGGATCGAAGCCGAACTCGGCCTGAAGGGCGTCGAGGAAGGCGGGCGGCATCTGCTCCCAGATGCCCATGGTGCGGTCGCCCTGCACGTTGCTGTGTCCGCGAATCGGGGAGGCTCCGGCACCGGGCTTGCCGATGTTTCCGCGCAACAACAGCAGGTTGATGATTTCTTTGATGGTCTCGACGCCCTTTTTCTGTTGCGTCAGCCCCATCGCCCAAGTGATAATCACCCGATCGGCATTGAGGTAGCGCTGCGCAAGTTCGTCAATTTGGGCCGCACGCAGGCCTGTCGCGGCCAGGACCATCCGCTCGTCAAGTTGCGACAAATGTTGCCGCAACTCGGCCAGCCCGTGGCAATGTTCGTCGAGAAAGGCCTGGTCGAGCACTGTGCCGGGGGCGGCCGCATCGGCGTCCAGTACCCGCTTGGAAACCGCCTGCAGCAGCGCCATGTCGCCACCAATGCGAATTTGCAGAAACTGGTCGGCCATGTCGGTGCCGTGACCGATGATTCCGCGCACCCGTTGCGGGTTCTTGTAGCGGCGCAGGCCCGCCTCGGGCAGCGGGTTGACGGCGACGATCTGGGCACCGGCATCCTTGGCTTCTTCGAGCGCCGTGAGCATACGTGGATGGTTGGTGCCTGGGTTTTGGCCCATGATGATGATCAGGTCTGATTTCGCGAAGTCGTCGTAACTGATCGTGCTTTTGCCGATTCCGACGGTCTGGCCCATTCCCCAGCCCGTGGACTCGTGGCACATGTTGGAGCAGTCCGGCAGGTTGTTGGTGCCGTAGGCGCGGGCGAACAGTTGATAGGCGAATGCGGCCTCGTTGGACGCGCGGCCGCTGGTGTAGAAGGCGGCCTGGTTGGGTGAGTCGAGCCCGTTGAGCTTGGCCGCAATTACCCGAAACGCCTCGGCCCAGCTGACCGGGCGGTAGTGGTCGTTGCCAGCCGGCTTGTACACGGGTTCGATCAGCCGACCCTGCATGCCGAGCCAGTATTCGCTCTTCTCGCGCAGGTCGGCCAGCGAGTGCTCGGCCCAAAAGGTGGTGGGAATTGTGATCGGTGTGGCCTCCCAAGTGACGGCCTTAGCACCGTTTTCGCAGAATTCGAAGGCCTTGCGCTGGCCCGGGTCGGGCCAGGCGCAGCTCATACAGTCGAAGCCGTCCTTCTGGTTCATCGCGAGCAGAGCCCGCATCCCCCGCCGGGCGCCCATCTGAGTGATCGCCGGTTCCATCGAGTGCAGCACGCCCGGAACGCCAGCCGCCCAGGCCTTGGAATGGGTGACTTCGATGTCGTCGTCGGTGACGTCGTCGATTGGTGGGTCGCTGCTCATGGGGGCGCCTCTCTCTCCTCGGGGGTCACGAGCGCCGGGGCCGTGTTGTCGGCCAGCCACTCGCTCGTCGATGGCACGATACACCGGCCGGGCCCGGGGCATCCGTTTCGGTCAGTCTGCATGAATTCGCATGTTACCCCGAGGTGTAAGTATTTACGTCACATCCCCGAGTGAATGGCCACCAACATGTGCAGAGGGGTTACCTGCAAGACCGGCCAGAAGACTACCCGGGCCGGGTGCGGCCAGCACGTCGACCAGGTGATGAAGAATGTGCCGCGCAGCCAGCGCTGCGAAGGCCACGTCAAGGAGAAGGTCACCGGCGGCTTCTTCGCGCGAATGTTCGCCTGGCCACTGGATCAGCGCGCGCTGACGGGGTGAGGGAGGCCGGGGTGCGGGCGATATCGTGGGGCAATGAACACCCTGACGTTTCGCCGCGCGACCAACGACGACATTCCGGCCCTGCTGGAGCTGGTGACGAACGCCTACCGCGGCGAGGCCAGCCGGGCCGGCTGGACTACAGAGGCCGACCTCATCGATGGGCAGCGCATCGACGCTGACCTGCTGCACGCGGACCTCGATCGCCGCAACAGCCTCGTCATTCTCGCTGAACGCGGCGTCGATCTGGTCGGCTGCGCCCACATCGCCAAAGACCTGGGCGACACCGCCTATTTCGGCATGTTCGCCGTGCGCCCGACGGGCCAGAGTCAGGGTGACGGCACGCGGATCCTGGTCGAGGCCGAACGCCTGGCCGTGGCCGAATGGGGTTCGACCGTGATGATCATGACCGTCATTGGCCTGCGCGACGCCCTCATCGCGTTCTATGAACGACGCGGCTATCGTCGCACGGGCGTGCGGAAACCCTTCCACGTCGACACGCGATTCGGCGTGCCCAGGCGCGATGACCTGCACCTCGAGGTACTCGAAAAGGGACTGCGGCGCGGCTAAATACGTCGCCCGTATACTCGGCGCACCAGCTATGGCGGGCGCCGACCCGGAGTTAGCGCGGTCAGGGCGGGGGCAGTCGGAATCGCACTATTTGTGCCCCTGCCCGCCGAATTGCGGCCACTATGGGGGCATGACTATCGAACAGCCGCGGCACCGCACCCTGGCCACCATTGACCTGGACCTGCTGGTGATGACCTTGGGCAACGGTGAGGGTGGCTACTACAACGCCGCGACCGGGGACATGCTGACCATCATGGACGGCGATGTCATCACGGGCGACGCCGAAGACATCGATCTTGACGACCCCGCCTGGATTGGAATTGGAGCTGAGGACTCCCGTGACAAATACCGGGATATGTCCGATTTTGCGGACGCCGTCACCGATCCCGTCATCGCCGACCGCTTGGCCCGAGCGTTAAACGGTGCCGGAGCATTTCGCCGCTTCACGAACACGGTGCAGGAGGCAGAGCCCAGGCTCGACCTGATTTGGCACCGTTTCGCCGAGGCACGCGCCGTTTCACGGGCGATCGATTGGCTGGTCGACAACGATCTGTGCGATGAAATCGAAGCCGCCCTCGCCGTGCAGGAACGAGCCGACCAGGCTGAACGGGCCTTGGGCGAGGCTGCGCGCTGGGTCTGGGACCGTTCCTGACGGCATCCGTTACTGCTACCAGAAACCCAGGGAGAACTCGGCGAAGACGGTGGAGAGCACGAACGAGGCCGTGATCGCCACGAGTCCAACGGGAATGATTTTCCAGCCGATCCGCTTCAGCAGGGGCATATCCTTGCCGAGGCTCAGCCCCGCACTGACGAGCACGACGGTCGCCAGGGACAGAAAGTCGACGCTGGTCACCAGAGCTGTGAGCAGCTCGCCGACCGGAGACCAAGGGCTGGAGATCAGCGCTCCGATGGTCGTTGCCCAGACAATCGCCGAAATCTTTCGCGAGACCTTCGCCAGAAACATGCTCACCAGAATCAGCGCGACCATGATGGCGTAGCCGCCGACGATGCTCCAGGAAAAGGACTTTGCGGCCACCGACGCCGTCGCGATGCCGACGATGGAGAGCACGCTCATTGCCAGCCAGATCGGGAGTTTCACCGGCGCGGCGGCCTCCGCAGCGGCTTCCCGGAACCGACGGTTCTCATCGACGGTGGTGGCATCCACTGCCTGCTGCTGATCGACCTGTTTCCGAGTTAACAGCCGGTAGAACCGGTCGGCGAGCGGCAGGGCGATGTAGATGCCGACGTAAACGCCGAGGACCGTGGTGATGAGGTTGGACACCGCGGCCATGGCGAGAATCTGCTCGGCCTGCGCCGGAAACTGGGCCACGATGCTCGCTGCGGCCGCGGCCATCATCGACCCCGACCCCACCCCGGCGCCCATGGCGAGGGCAAGGGGGTCGAAGATATCGGCTGAGGTCAGTAGCGACGCGAGCAGGCTGATGTACACGGCACCAAACAGCGTTCCGAACACATACATCGCGAGCACACCGCGATACTGGTCGGAATCGGGGCCGTACTTCTCACTGACCATAGCGAAGGCCGGTTCGCGGTCGAGCGAAAATGTGGCACCCACGGTGGATTTGCCCATGCGCAGCAAGACCGCGAGCGGCAAAGCGAGGGCGACCGTGCCCAGCAGATGACCGATTTCCTGCACCAGCAGGGCTGGCCCGGCGTCGAGCAGCAGGGGAAGGCTCGGACCGATCGAGAATGCCAAACGGGCAACGAGAAGCATCACGGCGATGCCAACGAACGCGTTGGCGATCTTTTGCAGGTTCAGCCCGAGCGGCTTGATTGTCTGCACCGACACCACGGCACCGATCAGAATGGCCCAGACCATCGGAAAAATGATGATGGTTCCAACGCCGAGGTCGATCGTCAGGGAACCGATGGCCTGACTTCCCACCGCGATGATAAATGCCAATGCAAGGATCGGCCAGGCATTTTTCAGTCGAACGGATGCCGACCGCTCGGCGGGCTTGGCCGGCGTGACGCTAGTGTTCATCGGATTCCCCAGTGGTCTGCGCGGTCGAGCGCGATTGTGCTGCGGCGATGAAAGTCTCGCGCTGCACTGTGTCGGTGCTGACGCCGAGCACCGTCCACGCCATCGCGATGGCGGATTCGAACATGATCTCGTAGGCCTCCGGAGTATCAGCGACGGCCGCGAATCCGTGCGAGTGAATGGGAACCTGAGCCCCTGGGATGCCCACCCAGGGGTGAATGCTGGGGATGATTTGGGAAATGTTGCCCATGTCCGTGGACCCACCGCTCAACCCCGCCGATCGTTCAACGTTGCGCCCGAAGAACGCCATGCCCTCGTTCCAATGGGCGCACAACACCGCGTCCTGGAGCAGCGGCTCGTAGAGGGGTTCGGTCTGCTCGAACTCCAGCGTCGCCCCCGTCGCCAGCGCGCCAGCCTCAAAACACCGACGAACGCGCACGAGGAGCGCCTCGTACTGAGTCAGGGTGAAAGCTCGGCATTCAAATTCCACCACCGCAGTGTCGGGAATGATGTTCGTCGCAAATCCGGCCTCAGAAACATAGAGAGCGATTCGGTGATCGCTGGGAATCTGCTGACGCAGCAGCCCCACCGCCACCTGCGACAACACTGCGGCATCCGCAGCGTTAACTCCCAGATGTGGTGCCGCCGCAGCGTGAGCGGCTGTGCCGCGGAACGTTGCCCGGTATCGGCCGACGGCCTGGCTCGTCGTTCCTTCCGGGTTGTAGGACATTCCGTCCTGAACGGGGTGGGTCATCATGGCGACTCCCACACCATTGAACACGCCGCGTTCCAGAAGCACAACCTTGCCACCGCCGTGCTCTTCGGCTGGAGTTCCGATCACCCGCAGGGTGATGTCGAGGTCATCCACGAGCGGGAGCAGGGCGAGTGCGGCCGCGACGCTCGCGCCGGCGATTATGTTGTGGCCACAGGCATGGCCGATGTTGGGCAGCGAGTCGTATTCGACGCAGACGGCCACCGTCAGCGGTCCGCTTCCTGCGGTCGCCACAAAAGCTGTCCCAAGGTCGGCCACGCCGCGTTCTACCGCGAATCCCGCTTCTTCAAGTCGGGCCGCGACCAGAACGGATGCCCGGTGCTCCTGAAAGGACAGCTCCGGGTCGGCATGAATGGTGCGGCTCAGCTGGAGCACGTCGGCGGCCACGGACGCGACCTGTTTGACGACGTCCGACCTCAGCCCGGTCGTCTCGGCGAGCATGGCGGAGAATTCCACGGGTAATTCCGATCTGGCGGCCCCGGGCCGCCGGTTCTGGTCGCGCCGATGCCGACACTGATTCGGGGCATCCGCTCTGCAGGGCCTATTACGTCGGGACGTTCTCGCTTTTACTGGACGGAAACATTCCCCCTCATTGGGGTCCAAGCGTCGAGGTCGTGACCCGTCGGGAAGGTAGCCACACGCCCGAAGCGGGGTGATACGGTAGCAAAAAGTGCAGCAGCAGCCCCGACAATGCGGTAACAGCTGCCGCACCGATGGCGCCGAAATTAGTGTGCTGGGCATCGACGTCGACCCCGACGAGGGTGGTCAAAGTCCAGCCGAGAGCCCAAAGAGCGGCAACACCCAGTGCCCACAGCCAGCGGCGTCTGGCCCGCCGCGGCAGGGCGACGGCCTGCGCGGTGCCGAGAACGAGGCCGGTGACCGCGCCCATCAGGGCTAGTTCGGCCAGGGTGGTTCGATAGTCAACAACGGTTGAGCCGAGTAGCAGCCCCAGGCCCATTCCGATGGCCGACAGCGGTACCCAGATCAGCGGATCGAGTCGACGCCGGCTGACCAGCACCTGTCCAACGCCGATCACGACTCCGCAGACTGCACCACCGATCAGGGCCGATACGGGGTTGCTGAGCCGCCCACCGACGGCGGTTCCGGCGAGGCTGGCTATGGGAAAAGCGAGGAAACCGACGAGCCAGAGCAGCCAGGTTGAGAGAAAAGTGGGGTTACGAAAGCTGGGGTTGCGATGGAGTTGCCGCGATCCGATCACCTCTGCTCCAATCTCGTTGGCCACTCCACGCGCCGACCCCCCAACATGCTACGCCCAAGCCGCTGGCAGTCCGAAGAGTAGAGTTCGCCAGCGTTGATCCACTTCAGTGAGTCAGGCAGCGACCTCCGGTGACGCCAGCGGCGTGATGTAGGAGTAACCAGTGGCGGTGTTCTTGGTGATCGAGAGCACCAACTGCATGTGCGGTTCCAGGGCGGTGACCTTGTCGAGCGGAGCACCGACGATGAGTTGAAATCCGAGGCCCTTCCACGCGGCGACCGCACGCCCGGCGAACTCGGCATCGGATTTCACGAAACCCTCGTCGAGAAAGACCGGGGCAAAACGCGGCCGGGTGCGGCTCTCATCGCCGAGCTGAAAGCGCAGGGCTGCGCCGACGACGAAGGCCACGAGTTCCTGCGACTCGCCACCGCTCTTGCCGCCGAGCGAGGAATAGGTGCTCACCTCCACGCCGTCGGGCGTCACGCGCACGGCGGTGATTTCGACATGCTGGCGCACGTCGAGCAGCAGGTCCCGCTGGGAGTTATTCAGCCCGTCGGGCCGGCGAATCAAAGCCATGAACCGCTGCAGCCGGGTGAAGCGGTCCTCGGTTTCATCATCGGTGAATTGCTCCGTCGCGCCTGAAGAGAGCACCTTGAGCTCCTTGCGGAACGAGGTCGCGTCACCCGGGTGCAGGCGGCGCAGGGCGATCTGCAGGCGGTCCCGGCCCGCGCCGAACGGCAGGGTCGCGAGAATTTCGTTGATCGGTCGCAGCCGGTCTTCGATCTCCTCGATCGCCGAGTTGAACGCGCCGGTGAGCGGCACGAGGTCCTGGCCGCTCCAGGCGGAGAGTCGGCGCTTCCATTCCTGCCGCCGCTCCGACAGGCCGAGGGTGCGGATCGCGTCGAGAATGTCGGTGTAGCTCGTGACCGATTCGAGAGCGACGCCGATGTTCGGGTCGGGCCAGCGGCTCTGGAAGGACTCGAAGATGCCGATCATGGCCGCGCGATCGCGTGCCGCGCTGTCGCGGTCCTGCGCCGACTGCGCAATCAACCGCTCGCGCAGGCGTTTCAGGCCGGCGGGAAAACCGGAAAGATCGTTCTGGTCGGTGACCAGAGCAAACTGCTCACTCAGGTGCGCGGCATGTTCGGCCGCGAGCACGAGCGCGTCGCCCTGGTCGATCTGGTCCAGCCGCGCGCTCACCGTGTCTTGCGCGTCGACGATGCTGCTCTGCTCCTCGGCCAGCGTTGCGCCGGTCCGGTCGGCCGCGTGCTTCTGCTTTCCGGCAACATCGAGTTGGAGGGCCAGCCGGCTCTCTTCATCGTTCAGGGCGCGCAGGATATCGCTGCCGGCGAGCATGCGTTCTTGCTCGGATTTCTTGCCCGCAATGCGCTCGGCAGCCGCCGCAACGTCGATGGTCGACCAGTCAGTGTCGAGAATGTGCTGGTGAGCGGCCTGGTTATCGCGCAGTCCGACCAAGCTGTCTGCGACAGCGGATGCCCGTCCAGCGACAGCATCGGCCACCCGCCCCTGCGCCGCGAGTTCCGACGCAATGTCGTCGAGCCGGGCGCGGCTGGAGAATCCGATGATCGATTTCTGACCCGCGTTTGCGCCGTGGGCGCCCCGGGACCCATTGCGAGTCTGCCCGCTCGAAGTCACCCGTGCGCCTGCGCCACCCAGCTCGGATGGGCTGGCCACGCACAGTGCGTCGAGGTTTGCGCTCCGCAGGCGCGCCTGCACCCAGCTGCTGAACGGCGAGTCTTTCACGTCGAGCTTGCCCGAGACGTAACGGGCGTCGCCGACGGCCACGACGTGCTGCTTCAGCTCAACACCCTCAAAGTGGATGCGCTGCGGCAGCTGCAGCGGGTCGATCGCCGCGCTGAGCTGAGAGATCCGGGTCTCATCGACGAGCAGAACCTTGACGACCGAGGCGAGGGTCACCTCGGCGGCCAGCCGCCACTGCTCTTCACCGGCGGCGAGGTCGATCAGTTCGGCCACGAACGGCAGCTCATCGACCGGAATGTTCGCCGCTTCGGAGATCAGCAGCCGGGCCTGATGCAGTTGCTGGGGCACGAGGCTCTCGCGTCCGGTCAGAAAGGCACGTTCCTGCTTGAGCAAGCGGATGCCCTCCTCCACCGGGTACGACTCGCGTTGCAGCGCAGAGCGGGTCGCTTCCAGTGCGGCCTCGGCGGCGGCGAACGCGGCGGCGAATTCTTCGGCGGCGCGCTGAGCAGCCGCGAAGGATGCGGGCGAATCGAGCTGCAGGGCGAGATTCTGCACCCGATCGTCGAAGCTCGCGCGCTCGCGAGCCACGTCGTCGTGCCGGTGGCGTAGCTGGGTGAGTTCGTTCTGCAGGCGTTCGAGCAGGTCGCCGCCGTTGTTGCGTTGCTGGTGTTGCAAGTCGGCCACCCGGGTTTTCAGAGCGGTCTCCCCGTCACGCGCCTGGCTCAGGGCGACCCGGTTATCCCGGCGGGCGACCCGGTTGGTGTCGGCGGCGGTCTCGAGGAGGGCCTGCTCGGTCTGCAACTGCCACAGCACGAACGGGGTATCGCCGGCCCGGTGCACGCCGAAGGTGTCGACCAGATCGGCCTTGGCCGTCGCGGCCTCATAGCCGGCGTTGAGCTCGGGCAGGCGTTCGAGCACCTGCGCCTTCTGCGCCTCGGTGACCATGGCGCCGTAGGAACGCTCGAGGTCTTCGAAGTGGTCGACGGCCTTGTCGGCGGCGGCGAAGGTGGCCGGCTCTTCGAGCACCATCGACTTATACAGTCCATCGACCGTTTTCACCTGCTGGCCCGCCTGAATGCGGGCGAGCAGGCGCAACGCTTTGCTGCCCTCACCGTTGGCGCCGATGCCGAGCCGCGTATACAGCGTCTGGGCGAACGCCGCGTAGGTATCGAAGACGTCGACGCCGTCGAAGTGGGCTTTCAGGGCGCGCTTGTCGAACCGATTCCCGGCGATGGCGGCGAGGTCGCGCAGGTCGAGGCATCCGTCTGTCGTAGCCATTTTCATGGTGACGTCGGCGAATTTGTGGGCGCCGCGCGGCACGAAGTAGGCCCGCAGCACGGTGAAGCGGCGCTGGTTGTCGTCGACGAAGGTCATGGCGATGGCGCCCCAGGTGGCTGCGTTTGCGCCGCGCAACACCTGGTCGGTCAGCTCGTCGGTGCCGGCTTCGCGGTTGGCGTCGGTCTTGCCGCGAAGGTAGGTCATCAGGTTGCGCTGGTCGACGCTGCGGGCCCGGCCGGAGCCGGCGTCGTTCGACGCACCGTTGAACGGGGTGTCCGAGGGCATCATGAGGGCGAGGTAGGCGTCGAGCAGGCTGCTCTTGCCGGTGCCGGAGGCTCCGGAGACGAGCGTGGCCGAGGCACTGAAGTCGACCTCGTGGTGGCCATGAAAGCCGCCCCAATTGACCAGTTGCATCGATTCGGCACGCCACTGCGTGGTGCCCTCGGTGGCGCCGTTGATATAGAACAGCGGGGAATCGTTCATACCAGGGGCTCCATCAGCGGTTCGTTATTTTCGGCGCGCAGCC
This sequence comes from Cryobacterium sp. M91, assembly GCF_002929615.1. NCBI lineage: Bacteria > Bacillati > Actinomycetota > Actinomycetes > Micrococcales > Microbacteriaceae > Cryobacterium > Cryobacterium sp. M91. The sequence continues at coordinate 38,048 of NZ_PJJT01000073.1, forward strand.
ACTCGAGCAGCTCACGCAGGCGCTCCACCGGCAGCAGCACTTCGATCACTGCGGAAATGCGAAAGCGGTCGGGGTCGCTGGTTTTCAGCAGCACCCGCGCCTTGGCGAGGCTGTCGACGGCGGCCGTCGCCTTGCGCGCGTCGCCGGACAGGTCGGTCGCGTGCTCCGGCCGAAAATGGGCAACGTTGTCGACCAGGTTGTCGCGGTCGACCAGAACAATTTCCAAACCGTTGGCGCGTTCGCTGCGAAAACGCTGGCGGAGCAGCACGAGCAGAATGGTCTCTTCCCGGCTGTAGGCGACGTCGTGCAGCAGGGTGGGGAAGCGTTCGCCGCCCTCGGCGAGGGCCTGCCTCTTGAAGGCGATCTCGTAGTGCAGGTCAACGTGCAGGTCGAGAAAGACGTCGTTGAGCCGGGATTTGAGCAGGCTCTGCGACTTTAGCAGGGTCTGCCACTCGGCCGGCTGTAGTGCCGACGAAATATAGCGGTGCTTGAGCAGCAGCACGAGCGTCCGGCGCTGCTCCACGCTCAGGCCGCCCTCATCCCCCTCGAACAGCGAGAGGCTGGCCGGGTCGCTGTCTATGCCGGTGTCGTCGTCAGCCAGGTCGTCAGTCATTCTCGGAACCCAAATTCTGGGCGGCCAGTGCCGCCGTGTCGTCGTCGGTCAAAATGAGGCGCGGCACCTCGAAGAAACGCACCGAGCCATCCGGTCGCACCGTTTCAAAGCTCTCGAGCCCAGCCGTGCCCGGGCTGAGCTGGGCGGCGAGCTGCAGCAGGCCGAGGATCTCGACCGGCCGACGCAGGCTCGCGTCGAGCCCGTTGAAGGCGCTGCCAATGGATGCCGCCTCCCCCGTCCCGAATGCGACCACGAGGGCGTCGCGCAGTTCTTGGAGCAGTGGCCCACCCTGCTGCCGCAGGGCGTCGAGGCTCGGCGCCGCGGGCGCGGCGCCCGACACATCGGCCAGCGCGGGCGGAGCACGGTGGGCGACCGGATCGTAGAACCGTTCGGGCAGGTGCTCAACGTCGAGGGTGCCCGGCATCAGTTCGGCGGTGACAGTAGAGCGGGGCCCGGCGGTCTGCATCCAAGTCGCGAGCTCGCGATTGACGTCGCGCAGCACACGTTCAAGCTCGCGATCTTTCACGACGTCATGGTTGACGATGTGCTCGCGCAGCGTGGTCGTGAGCCCCTTGCGCTGGGTCAGCACGTCGTCGATGCCCTTGCGAATGAGGGTGACCGTGCTCATGAAGCTGCGGCGTTCGGTGCGACTGAGTTCGAGGGCGAACGGATGCAGCAGAATCGTCTCGAGATCCGCTTTCAGCCCCTGCAGCAGAGCGTCGTTGCGCAGCAGGGTGAACGCGCCCTCGAAGGCGCGACCCTCCGCGGTCGACGACATGAGGGCATCCGTTTTGGCGAGGTAGTCGTCGAGAACCTCGCTGATCGGCCGTTCCTCGCCGCGGAAGTCGTTGACGATCTGGCGATGCATGGCCGCGACGGATTCTTCGACCCGTTTGAAGTCGCTCGGCAGCTGCTGAATAAGGTTGATGAGGTTGGCGTAGCCCTCGTGCATCTGCTCGTTGGAGGCCGGCTCAATGTCGCCGCCGTCAGAGAGCCGGTCACGCTCGCTGCTGAGCTCGTGGATCTGCTGGTCGAGACGCCGCACCCGCTCCTCGCGGTCTGGGTTGGCTTCGGTGGCGCGATGACGCACGGTGTCGACGATCGTGGTGAGGCGGGATTCGCTGATCAGCGCCCGATCTCGGGCGAGACCGTCGACGAGCAGCAGGGCTTCGAGGGCGTGGCTGGTGAGCGAGTAGTGTTCCTCCCCCGCGTCGCTGATCTCCCGGTAGAGCCAGAGGTCGTTCATCCACTGCACGCAGAGGGCGCGGCCCGTTTTCTCGGGCGCATCCAGGCCGATGCTGCGGAGGTCGGCGAGGTAGGCATCCACTTGGGTGTGCAGTGCCTCGCAGGAAACGCTGCGATGCTCACGGCTGAATGAACTCTTGAACACAGCGAGCACGAACGGCGCCCATTTGCGGTCGAGCAGTCGAAGGGTGGGTTTGTCGAAGGCTTCGCGCACCCGCGCCAATTCGCCTGCAATGTCACTCAATAGCTGGTTCCTTTCCAGCTCTCCACTTTAACCGACTTGCGGGGCGCCCCTGACCTGATCAGCCAAGCAGGCGCGGCCGCTTCCAGTCGGCGCCGTGCACGTGCTGGTCCAGAAAAGCGAACACGGTCTGGTACCAGACCACCGCGTGTTGAGGCTTGAGGACCCAATGGTTCTCGTCGGGAAAGAACAGGAATTTGTGCTGGGTACTGCCGTCGACCCCTGCGTGGTGTTCGGCGAGCTCAGACCACAGCCGCAGGCTTTCGCCAATCGGCACCCGGTAGTCGTGGTCACCGTGAATGACGAGCATCGGCGTGACGATCTCGCGCACCGCCTGGTGCGGCGAATTGTCGATCATGCCTTGCGCCGAGAATATGCTCTGCCAGTATGGCGAGTCGTCGGTCGTTCCGTTGAACTGGTCGAGCGACCACAGGCTCGCGTGGCTGACGATGGCGCGGAACCGATCGGTGTGGCCGGCGATCCAGTTGGCCAAATAGCCTCCGAATGATCCGCCCATCGCTGCGGTGCGGGTCTCGTCGATCTCGGGCAGCTCTTCGACTGCATCAACGATCGCGAGCAGGTCGGTGTAGGGCTTGCAACCCCAGGCGTTCCAGCCACGAGCGATGAAATCGAGCCCGTAGCCGGTCGAGAGCGCGGGGTCGGGCAAGAGCACCGCGTAACCTCGGGCTAGGGCGAGCAGCGGGCTCCACCGCCAGCTCCAGGCGTTCCAACTGTTCAGCGGGCCGCCGTGAATCCATAATAGAAGCGGGGCCGGATGCTCCTGCCCGGCTCCCGCAGGCAGCAGTAGCCAGGCGCGTACTCGCGCTCCGTCTTCGGCCACGGTCTCAACCTCGGTGATCGTGCCGGGAACCTCGGGGAGCGCGGCCGGTGTGGCGAGCATGCTGACGGTACCGGAGCGGCCGATGCGCACCGGATGCGCCGGCGCGATCCAGGAGGAGCGCAAGGCCACGAGGTCGCCGGTCTGGGCATCGACGCAGACGTTGGTGTAGCTGAAGTCGTCGGTGGTGAGCTGCTCGGGCGCTCCGCCGTCTAGCGGTACGCGAAAGATCGGACCGCGGCCGTCGTGGTCGGCCGTGACGATAAGGGCCTGGTTGGATTCGGTGTCCGCGTCGAAGACCAGGCTGGTCGGCCAGCGGTCCCATTCGGCGGCGAGGCGACGCGGGCGGCGGCCGTCCAGGTCGGCAGCCCAGAGTTCTTGGTCGGCCGGACCCTCCGGGGTACTGACGGCTGTTCGCACGAAGGCGATCTGTCTACCGTCGAGGCTCACAGCCGGGAATTCGAAGTCAACCTTCAATTCGTCGAACAGGGTGGTCTGGGTGCCGGTCGCGACGTCGATGGAGGCCAGCACATAGCGACCGGAGCGTTGCTCAGCAACCCGCAGGGCGACGATTAGCGTGGATCCGTCCGGGGTTAGGGCCTGGCCGGCGGTATCCATGGTGCGACCGGGGGCGGCCGTGAGGTCTCGGGGACGCGGGAGGTCGGCTGGATAAGGAGCGGGGGCATCCGCTTCGCTGACCGTGTCGCTGGCGCTGGCGGGAGGTGCGATCGTGTCCTGCAGGTCGGCGAGGTCGAGCGCCAGCAGGTGGGGTTCGGCCGGACCGAGATCGTGGTCCCAGAACCGCACCGGGTAGCTCTCGTGCAGAATAGCCGCGACCTTCTTCTCGGTGCGTTCCTTGCGGGCGGCGCCTTCAGCTTCGAGGTCGGCGGCGCTCGGCAGGAGCTCGGCGGCGATCACGAGGTTGGAGGAGGAGGACGCCACCGCGGCGATGCCGGATACTCCCCCCGCCAGGCGGGTGATCGCGCGAGCCTCGCCGCCGGCAACAGGCAGCAGCCAGAGCTGGGCGGCCACGGCGTCCGTGTCAGCACCCTTGTCAGCAGCCGCGTCGAGGCGGGTGGAAACGAACAAAACGTCTCCGTCGGCCGTAAACGCGGCCCCGGATTCGCCCTTCGCCGACCGGGTCAGGCGGGTCGGAACGCCGGTGCCGTCGGCGGCCACTGACCACAGTGCCCGCTCATAGCTCGTCTGGTCGCGGGTGAGGGTCGCAACAGTGAGGACGACCCGCTGCCCGTCGGGCGAGAGCGCGAGGCCCTCCACCCGCGGCAGCGCCACGTAGTCATCGAGACTGGAAAAGGGCGTGGGGTGAGACTCCATTGTCATGCTTCAACGCTACCCGACCGGAATGACTAGCCGCTGGCGCACGCGTCGCCGGAGACTCAGGTGCGCCATGGTCGTTCGGGCCGGTAAGGTTCGGGGCTGGGGGTGTTGGCTCGGTGATTGTGGGCGGGTCGCCAGGTTTGGGTTGGGTCAAAGAGCAATGGTCCGAGTATGTGGGGTCGGCCCTTGATCATGCGGATTCTCCATCCGCTGGTGTCGATGGTGTGGTGGTGGAACCAGCAGAGGAGGACGCCGTTGTCGATGTTGGTGAGGCCGTGTTTTTGCCACGGGATAACGTGGTGGACTTCGCTCCACCGGGCGGGAATGGTACAGCCGGGGATGATGCAGCCTCCGTCGCGGGCGGCGATGGCGGTGCGTTGCTTGGCGGTGAAGCAGCGAACTGTGTCGCCGAGGTAGAGCACGTCGCCGTTGTCGCCGAACAGTACCTTTCGGGCGCCGCCGGTGCAGATGGCTTCTTTCACCCGGCGGAACGAGACCGGGGCTTCGATACCGTCGATCCAGCCAACGCCACGGCCCTGGTCGAGGTCGCTGGCGTTGATGTGGATCATGACGGTCGGGGCCGCACCGCCCATCGTCGGGGTCTGCGGGTCGCGCGCGGCCGCTTCAAACACGGAGCGAAGGATGTCAGCACGCTTCTCACCGCCGGTGCGGCGGTCCCCGTCGAAGCGGGTATCGCCGCTGAACGGGTCGGCACTGAACGGGTCGGCACTGAACGGGTCGGCGCCGAACGGTTCGGCGCCGAAGCGCTCACCCTTCGTGCTCGGGCCGTCGATGTAAACGCCGTCCAGCTCGCCGGGGTCATTGCCGGGTTCGGTGGGTTCAAATCGCGGTGTGCGGGACCGCGCCGATAGGAACGTGTCGAACAACGTGTCCATGATGCCGCGCAGTTCCGGGGTGACGTTGGCGTGCACCGGGTAGAGCCCGTTGCGCAGCAGGCCGAAGGTCAACGTGCTTTTCGCCTCGACGGCGTCGTCGTTGGGCGCGGTGCCGTAGGGGTCGAGCCGGCCCTGCCACTCCAGGGCTTGTGCCCGCAGCATGTCGGGCGCGAAGCGGATGCCCGCGCCCGGCAGCCCCACCGTCTCCGGCGTGATCTCCCCGGACGCCGACGCCACCAGTGCACGTTCGACGCGGTCGAGGTCGTCCGGCAAGACCCGGCCCTGCAACGCGGTCAGGGTGCCGGCGATGATCTCCGCCGACTCCACCCCAAGCTCCCCACTCACGAGCCCCTCGGCAATGACCGGATACCGGGCCGCGACCGGCAAACCAAGCGGGGTGCGTTCGACCGCCGTCTCGCCCAGTTTCAGGCGACGCTTGGCTTCACGGCCTGAGATGCCGGCAAGTTGGGTGATGAGCTCAACCCGGTTACGGCATCCGTTCTTATACGCCAAAGATCCGTTGCCGAGGTCGGTCTCCGCGCGAACTCCAATGTCGGTGGTCGACCGCAGTCTGGCCGCATCGACCTTGCGCCCGAGGCCCTCCAGCGCGGCCATGACCGCGACCGCTTCACCGTCATCAAGATGACTAAACCGCACCCCGTCAACAACGGAAGCCAACAATGCACCGGCCTGAGCAATCACCGCAACCCGGGAACCCTCAAACTCCGGCATCGAACCGGCTGCTGCGGGCGGGACGGTGAGGGTCATGGCGACGATGCCTCCTTCACCCAGAATTATACTCCGAAACGCCCGTGAAAGCGAGACAATCTCAGTATTATGGTGCGATTTTCTAAGAGTTGTCTACGATCAGCGAACGGGGCTCAAAGCTCGTTTGAGCAGCCAAGGTCAATTCGCTGCGCACCTTGGGAAAACACTTTCTCGATCAGGGCAGCTCGGCATCCGCATTGACGACGGCGTCACCAGCGACGTCAGCCGAGCGCATCACCGAGCGGCGCGTCGCCCACCAGGTACAGCCGCTGCGTGGCCCGGGTCATCGCGACGTAGAGCGCCCCAGCGCCACGCTCCGAGGCCGCAAGAATCGCCGCCGGGTCGACAACGATAACAGCGTCAAACTCCAGCCCCTTCGCGTCCTGCGGGGTGAGCAGCGCAATCTCCCGGCTCAAACCGAGCGCACCGACGCCGAGCAGGTCGCCGAATTCGGCCCGCAACGTTGTTTCGAGCTCGGCGAGACCGGCATCGACGACGATCACGGCCAGGGTGCCGCCAGCGCCGAGCGCCCGGTCCCGGCGAACCGCCGACGCGGCATCCGCTACCGTCTCGACCGGCCATTCGCTGGACCGCACCGTGCGGGAGGGCGTGATCGACAAGCCGTGCGAGATCGCGACGGTTTCGGCCGCTCTAGCGATCTGGCTCGGCGTGCGATAGTTCACGGTGAGCTCTTCGAGCCGCCAGCGGTCGGCCTCCGGCGAGCCCTCGAGTACCGGCTGCAGCGCCTCCTTCCAGCTAGCGGATGCCGCAGCGCTCGCCGCCTGCGCGATGTCGCCGACGATCGTGAACGACCTGCGCGGACCACGCCGCAACACGAGCCGCCACTGCATCGGGGAGAGTTCCTGCGCTTCGTCGATGACGACGTGGCCGTAGGTCCAGCTGCGGTCCCGCGCGGCACGCTCACTGGTCGTGGCCCGCTCATCGAGTTCGCCGGCACGAGCGGCGAGGTCTTTGGCGTTGACCAGCCCCTTCACCCGCATGTTTTCAATGGCCGTTTCGGCGTTCTCCACGTCACGCTTACGCTGTTCCTTGAGCGCGCGCTTCTTCGCCTGGTCGACCGCGTTGTACTCGCCGAGCAGTTCGGCCGCCTCATCGAGCAGCGGAATGTCGGCGATCGTGAACTCGGCGTCGCGCGCGCGGGCCAGCAGCTTGCGCTGGGCAAAACGCCAGCGCGGAGTCAGCTCCTCCAGCCACTGCGGCCGCGCATACAGATCTTGCAGCAGTTTCTGCGGGGTCAGCGGCAGCCAGGCGGTGTTCAGCGCTACGCGCACGTCATCGGCCAGGCGCAGATCTTCGCGCAGCATCGGCAGGTCGGTATCGTCCATCGACCGGCCCTGCTGCTGCAGATGCTCGAGCCACACCCTGGACAGCGCGTTGATGGCCGTCTTCACGAACGTGACCCTGGCCTCGTTGTGGGTCTTGCCGGTGCCGCGAGCGCGCGCGATCGCCTGGGCGACCAGCTCCGGCTGCAGCACGATGCGGTCGCCGTTGACGACGAGCACCTGCGCGGCGGCCGGGGTGCGCTGCCGGGACTGCACGGCCCGGGCAATGAGGTCTGCCATGAACGCTTGGCCTTTGAGAGCGGCAACGGCCGGGGCATCCTCTTCGGTCGCTTCGACGTTGGGAAACAACTGACCGACCGAGGCGAGCACGACCCCGGTCTCGCCGAGCGACGGCAGCACGGCCTCGATGTACTGCAGAAACGCGCGTGACGGGCCGATGATGAGCACACCGCTGTCGCGCAGGCGATCCCGGTGCGTGTACAGCAGGTAGGCGGCGCGGTGCAGAGCGACGGCGGTCTTGCCGGTTCCAGGGCCGCCCTGCACGACGAGAATTCCGGCCAGCTCCGAGCGGATAATGCGGTCCTGCTCCGCCTGAATGGTCGAGACGATGTCGGACATGTGCCCGGTGCGCTGCGCGGTGAGGGCCGCGAGCAGGGCCCCCTCGCCCTGATGCGTGGTCGCATCCGGGTCGGCGAGCAGGGCGGCATCGAGAATTTCGTCCTCGATGCGAATGATGCTGCGCCCCTTGGACAGCAGGTGACGGCGGACCCGGGCACCGAGCGGCGTGGCGGCCGTGGCCTGATAGAAGGCGCTGGCCTGCGGTACCCTCCAGTCCAGCAGCAGGGGCTTGTGGTCTTCGTCGCGCAGCCCGACCCGGCCGATGTAGCGGTAGACCGAGTCGCCGGAGTCGTCCGGCATGGTCTCGAGCCGACCGAATGCAAGCCGGTCGTCGACCTCGCGCAATTGCACGATGCGATCCTCGTACAGGCGGGCGAAGGTATCGCGTTCGCTGCGGGACTGGTGGTTGCCGCCCACGTCGAGGCGGCGCACCTCGATCAGCTGATGTTCGGCCTCTTCCGCTAGTGCATCCAACCGCTCATACAGCGACTGGACATAGTTCTGTTCCCGAACAAGCTCCTGGTCGATCACGCACGCACCCCTTAAACCGAAGTCACCAGTTTAGTCGCCGTCAGTGTGGGCCTTGCTGTGTGTATTGGGACGCTCGGGACGGCCTGGCCGGGCACGCTTCTTTCCCTGTGACCTTGATCGGTGAACGTCATCTCGGGCGTATTACCGACGGTGACGGGGAGCCGGTGTCGGCTTGGTCGAGCACAGACGGTCCAGTCCACGGCTGCATTAGTCCCGCGCTCGGTGGTTTCGTGGTCTGCTCGGCAGGGTCGGGAGGACCAGTCCAGGTCGGAACTCTAGCCAGTACCTCTAGGAATGCATGGCTCACGCAGTGCGTGAATCGGGACACCCGACCTAGATCATGACGCGGCTGCTGATCACGCCTGCGGCGCTTGTGTGCATCGGCTCCTGACGCGAACGGGCGTGCTCGCGCAGCCGCTGGAAAGCTTGACCCATATTGATGCCGTTTCGTTCAGCGATGACTCCCTTGGCCTGCTCAATGAACACTCTGCTATTGAGGGCACGCTGTAGCTGTTCGTTTACCGTTGCATTCTCTCGAGCCGTGCGTTCATGGAGAAGGCTGATCGTCGCGACGTCGGCTAGGGCCTGACCAATTGTCGCGTCTTCATCACTCAACACGCCTTTCTTCGTTCGAAACAGATTAAGCGCCCCGATGGGGTGGGGACGAAAACGCATCGGAATGGCGTGAACGGATTGGAAGCCCTGGGACAATGCCGCGGCCTAAAAAAGTGGGGTAGAGATCCCCGTTGGTGGCGATATCGCTGAGCGTGACGACCTTTCCTGACCGATACGCGTCGATGCAGGGACCTGCTCCGGCTTCACGTTGCAAAACTTCAACGATCTGGCTTTCTTCACTCGTGGAGGCGACAACTTGCAGATTGCCGTTGTGGTCCGCTAGGAGGATGCCAGCTGCGGTGGCGTCAAGTAACACCACGCATTGGTCGACCAGGGTGTGCAGGAGATCGAGCACGTCATATTCGCCGACCAGTGCGTCAGCTAGTTCTACAAATGCTCCGCTTACCAGCGCGGCCCGGGTCATGCTCGTCATGCTCGTCATGCTCGTCATGCTCGTCATGCTCGTCATGCGGTTTAGTGTGGCTCTTAACTCGTAGCGGGTGGCGCGTCAAAGTCGAATGTCAGTGCTTTGGCAGGTTGCACGATCTTCCTCCTCAGTCCCAGTCAGTTCTGTCGAATGTGGGGAAACGAGCCCGACCGATGGTGCCGCCTACAGCCGTCTCCCAGCGAACACCGGTTACCTCGAAACAACCATCCCGATTACCTCCAAGGAACCATCCCGATTGCAAGGAGCGAACATGCCTTTCATCACCGTCACCGGTCAGAACGATCCGAGCGTTGAATTGCATTACGACGACGTCGGTGCAGGAAAGCCCGTCGTACTTATTCATGGTTGGCCCCTCAGCGGCAGATCCTGGGAGGGTCAGGTCCCCGCCCTGGTCGACGCCGGCTACCGGGTGATTACCTACGACCGTCGCGGGTTCGGCCAGTCGTCACAGCCCTGGAACGGGTACGACTACGACACGTTCGCTGCCGACCTGAAGACCGTTCTCGATACCCTGGACCTGCGGGATGTTACGCTCATCGGATTCTCGATGGGCGGCGGCGAGCTCGCCCGCTACGTCAGTACCTACGGCACCGACCGCATCGCGAAACTCGTCTTCGCCAGCGCGGTGCCGCCGTACCTCTGGAAATCTGAGGACAACCCTGACGGCGGTGTCGACGCCGACCTGGCCCAGTGGTTCCACGACGGTTTGACCGGCGACCGGCCGGCATTCCTGAACGAGTTCCTGACGATGTTCTTCACGGCGGGTAAACCGTCCTTGGTCAACAAGCCGAAGGTCAGTTCCGAACAGATTGCGTACAACCTCGATATCGCCCAGATGGCTTCACCGAAGGGCACGCTCGATTGCACCACCGCCTTCGCGACGACGGACTTTCGCGATGACCTGACGAAAATTACCATCCCGACCCTGGTGATTCACGGCGACTCTGACATCATCGTGCCGTTCGAGGTCAGCGGCAAGCGCACGCACGAGGCCATCTCCGGCAGCGTACTCGTATTGATCGAAGACGCCCCCCACGGTCTCACCGTTTCCCACAAGGACGAATGGAACCGGCACGTACTCGCGTTCCTCGCCAAGTAGCACGCCCGACCGGGCCCCCACCCACGATGCCGGACCCTGTCGGTACGCGGCGAGCCTGCAAGCTTTTCGTTACCTGTTCACCCGGTCACCCCAGACGTGGACGAGAACCCGCACGACGAGATAATGACCTCCAAGAACTGTCGGTGGGCAGCTTGGCCCCTTCGCATGTAAAGGTCTACTCGCAGAAAGTGACGCGGCAGTCAACGGCAGGCTGGAGTGGTCAGGGCTGGAATTTTCCCAGCACGCAGGCCGTGGTCGCTGACATCTGACCACCTGGGTATGGGTCTGCGCGGTGTAAGCCGCGACAGCCGCTCGCGTTGACGGAAACAAGAGCAGAAACTGCCCGGCGCTCTGATCGTTGGTGCCGTCAGTGGACCTGGTCGCTGGCACGACGTTCCACTCATTCGGGTCGTTCACAACCGACGTCAGGAAGCTACTGATCAGCCTGTATACGAGGGCACGATGCGTGGTATTCGGCGTGACTCGGGGTGCCTGAAGACCCGTGGCGAACTCGATCATCTTCACGATCTCGTGCGAACTATCCGAGTTCACGATGCGTCGCCACTCCATGTTGACGGCCTCACCCAAAACCACAAATCTGATGCCGCGTTCCAAATCGAACTGAATGCGCATGCCATCTTGTTCGTCGTGGAGTAGAACTACTGGTCCGTCGTCTTCAGCTGTGACGCGCGTCATGAGTAGATGCGGATGCCGGCGAACCAATTCGCTGGCAATCCACCAGGTCTGCGCCGTCATAAACCGGCTGGCCGCCGCAAAACGCGACTCAGAGGGGGGATTGAAAGTCACCGGAAGGCGATCTGGTGGCGGTGTGCGGATCGGGTAACTAAATCAGGATTCAACATTGAGATGGAGTGCTCCGTCGTTTCAGGGTTCTCACCCGCGCGGTCGCGCGGGAACCAAGCAATCCAGCCATCAGCGCGAGGACGTTTCAAAGTTATAGCGAAGTGACAAATCCTCATATTACGGATTTTTGAATCCAAACCGCTCCCCCCGAAAGAGTTACGGGCCACCACGATGCCCGTTTTCAGCTAGTGGCGATCAACTCGCGCGATGTGAAGTGCATGGTGAAACGCGGTGGCAGATGGTGGTCATTGCGCACATGTCAGATCCGCACCGCGATGGAAGACCTCGAAGCGCCTAATCGGTTGGTCCAGGTAGCCGATCACCTGAGAAGCCTCGCTGTTCCGCCAGAGCTCGTCATTGTTGATGGTGACCTAACTCGAACCGTGGGCGCCCGTCGTGCTGCCGAGCGGACGGCGTCGGCCCTGTGCATCAAGTGCCGAGGTGGCCAGAGGAGGTGACACCGAGATAACATGTACATGACGTACTCAACGTACGCTCGCATGTGCGCGCGGGTTCACCTGCGCAGAAAGGTCGAAATGCCACTTGTCGCCGATTACAGGACCTTTACAGACGTGCGCTCACATCTCAAGGAGGTGTTCGATGCAACCGCGCGCGGGCGAACCGTCACCGTGCAGCGCGATGGTCAGCTCTCTGCGGTCATGCCTGTGGATCGGCTCCGTACATACTTCTCTCGCACTGTATCGCCGCGCGTTCGCGTCACTCGGGAAGATGACCGCACCATTGCGTTGATGGAAGGTCGCCCCTTCGTGTCAGAGGGTACGGATGTTGACGGCGCGCTCGCTGACCTCGCCCTGTCGCTTCGTGAGTACGCCGAAGACTGGGACGACCGGCTGGAGCGTGCTCCGAATCACGCCGACAACTGGGCACTTGTGCAGCTCATCAAACTTTCAACCGACGAGCAGCTCCTCGAATGGCTTGAGCGCGGCGGTGAGTAAGCACCCGGCCACGACCCGCGAGGACCACGACGATTTCTGCGTGGCGGAGAAGTGGCAGCTCGTACGCGGCACATCAGGACAGCCTGTCAGGCATCACCGCACCTATGAGTTGGCGCTCTGGGACGGGCAAATCCTCCGAACACGAATCTCCAGGCCCGTCGACCGGTCGACGTACTCTGCCGGGATGTGGACCCACATCCTGCGAACCCAACTCACCGTTGACGCTGACGCGTTCTGGGCCTGTGTTCGTGACAAGAAGTTGCCGGACCGCGGGGCACCCGAAACCGTGACCCAGAGGGAGCCATTACCGCTGTATCTCGTTCGGGCGCTCCGCGAACTCGGCGTTGACGAAAGCGAGAGCCTGGCACTGACCGCGGTGGAAGCAGCGCAGCTGCTCGCCGAGAAGATGGCCCAGCGCTACGGCTACCAAAGCCGTTCATGAGTGATTCGACACCGTCGTAGAACATGTCTCCCGTTGATGCCTTCTCGCCCGCGAACAGGGCCACTACGACCCGTCCATCCGTCGGTGGGAACCAGAAGGTCAGCCGACGCGCAATCCCGACGCGGCGAATCCTCGCAGTCTGGCCATACAGAAACGTCCCGTCAGCCGTTGGCTTACGGAGCGCTTGACATGTCGGTTCCTATCGCCTACCCCGGACGTTAATCAGGGGTGACAACACCCTTGGCCGCTGCGAGCGGACACCGGCGGCATCCGCTCTCATGTGTCGAATATTTACGGACCTGTTCGCTAATTCGGGGCGGCAGGAACATGCTGTGGTCATGTCAGTCATCAAGGCCGCACCGCTGGAGCATATCCGGCGCGAGCGCAGCAGCATCAAGTGGACTCGGTTTCCCGCCGACGTACTTCCCTTGTTCGTTGCCGAGATGGATTACCCCCTGGCACCAGAGATCGTCGCGACCCTGGTGGAGCGCGTACAGGCTTCCGACACCGGCTACCTTGACGGCCCTGGGCCGCTTGCTCCGGCCTTCGCCGCGTTCGCCCTGAACCGCTGGGGCTGGAACGTAGACCCGAGCCACGTACATCTCGCCACGGACGTCAGTGTCGGCATCGTCGAGGCCCTGCGCCTGGCCGTGCCGGTTGGCGGCCGCGTCGCGATCACCCCGCCGGTCTACCCGCCGTTCTACGAACTGGTGGAGGAGGCCCTCGGTAACGTCGTGGAGACCCCCCTGATCGAGCACGGTGACACCTGGCTGTTCGACTTCGCGGCGCTGGAGCGCAGTTTCGCTTCCGGCGTCGATGCCTTCCTCCTGTGCAACCCGCACAACCCGCACGGCATCGTGTGGGCGCGGGCCACACTCGAGGAGCTCGCACGGCTCGCGGCCCACTATGACGTCTTCGTGATCTCCGACGAGATCCACGCCCCGCTCACCTACCCCGGCGCCATCTTCACTCCGTTCGCCCCGCTGGCCGTGGCCGCCGGCGCGCGCGCGGTGACCGTGACCTCGGCGAGCAAGGGCTGGAACATTGCCGGGCTCAAGTGCGCCATCATGGTCGCGGCCGATGATGCGACCAACGAGCTGTTGGGCCGCCTGCCCGAGGAAGTTGCCTGTCGCACCAGCATTCTCGGCCTGCACGCGAATATCGCCGCGTTCGGTTGTACCGACTGGCTCGACACTGCCATCGACCAAATTGTCAGCAACGATGCTCTCCTGGATTCCCTACTCCGCGAACACCTGCCCGCCGTGATCTATCACCGGCCGCGCGCCAGCTATCTTGCCTGGATGGATCTTCGCCACGTCGGTCTCGGGGACAATCCGTACCAGCGCATTCTCGACGATGCCCGCGTCGCCCTCAACAGCGGTGAGTCCTTCGGCCTCGGCGGTCAGGGCTTCGCCCGCCTCAACCTGGCCTGCTCCCCCGACACTCTGCGCGAGGCCGTCGTCCGCATCGCGGCGCTCGTCGCCCGAGTGTCGGCCGAGGCTGCGGCCTGATGACCACCTCTACACAAACGGATGCCCCGCTCCCGACCCACACCGACGCAACAGGAAGTTCCATGGCTACGCCAGCACCAGTATCCGCTTCACTCACGTCGTCACCGCTGAACTCTGACGCTCGTGAGGTCGTGGACCCGATTACCAACTGGGACGGCTTCAGCTTCGACACCCGCCAGGTGCACGTCGGCGAATACGCCGACGAAAACTGCGGCGCACGCATTCCGCCGCTCACCCTGAGCGCCGGCTACGTCTTCGACTCCTTCGACGACGGCGCCGCCCGGTTCAACGGTGGCTCCCGCGAACCCATTTACTCCCGGCAGGGCAACCCCACCAACGCGGTCGCCGAGCAGCGCCTCGCCTCGCTCGAGGGCGGCACCGCCTGTGTCGCCGTGTCGAGCGGGCAGGCCGCGATCAGCGCCGCCCTGTTCGCCTTGGCGGAAGCGGGCGAACACATCGTGTCGACCGCGAGCATTTACGGCGGTACCCGCATTCTGCTCGGTCGCAGCTTTCGCCGCATGGGCATCGAGGTCGACTACGTTTGGGACACCGACTCCGACGAAGCCTGGGACGCGGTCATTCGCCCGGAGACCAAGGCGATTTTCACCGAAACGATCCCCAACCCGCGCAACGACGTCGTGGATATCGCCCGCATTGCCGCCGTCGCCCGCCGCCACGGCATCCCCCTCGTCGTCGACAACACCGTGGCCACGCCGTACCTGATTCGCCCGTTCGAGCACGGCGCCGACATTGTCGTGCACTCGACCACCAAGTTTCTCAGCGGCCACGGCGCCGGTGTGTCCGGCGCGATCGTCGATGGCGGTACCTTCGACTGGGCGGCGAGTTCCCGCCGCTACCCGCTGCTCACCGACTCGCTACGTCCCGGCCTGCCGTCGCTGCTCGACCGGTTCGGCCCGGCCGCCTTCGCCCAGTATGTGCGCGAGGCCGTGGTCAACGACGTCGGCCCGGCGCTCTCCCCGTTCAACGGGTTTCTGCTGCACCAGGGCATCGAAACCCTGTCGCTGCGCATGGAACGCCACGTCGACAACTCCCGTGCCATCGCGCACTGGCTCGAAGAGCAGCCGGAGGTCGAGGTCGTCGACTACGCCGGCCTGCCGAGCAGCCCCCTGCACGACATTGCGCAGCAGTACTACAACGGGCGCACCGGCTCGGTCTTCGCCGTCACGGTCAGGGGCGGCATCGAGGGTGCCCGCGCCTTCACGAACGGCCTGCGGGTGTTCAGCCGCATGACCGGTATCGGCGACACCCGCTCGATGGTGCTGCATCCGCTGACCACCACCCACGCCTCCTTTGCCCCCGACCTCAACGCCCGCCTCGGCATCACCGCCGGAATGCTGCGCCTGTCAGTCGGAATCGAAGCGCTCGACGACCTTCTGCTCGATCTCCGCGGGGGGCTCGACCGAGTCGCCGGCATCCTCTAAACGCTAGGTAATCTGAACCAATGAACCTCAACGCAACAATTTTTTCTGCGCCCATTTTCTCCCGCAACACGGGCTTCCGCAGCACGGCTGCCCGCACCTCAGTTGCATTGGGCGCGCTCGTTCTGCTCGCTGCACTGAGCGGATGCGCTCCCGCTGATTCCGGCTCGTCGGCCTCACCTGCCGCGACCGCTGAAGCTTCCTCGGCCGACTGTGCCGGCGTCGCCGTCGTCGTGGACTTCGGTCTGCTTGACGCCGCCACGATCACCGAGTGCGTCGACGCGACCAAGGCCATCCCTGCGAGCGAGACCCTCGCAACGACGGGCACCACGACCGAGGGCAGCGTCGAATACGGCGACGCCATCGTCTGCCGCGTCAACGACCGCCCGGCCGCCGACGAAACCGTCGTGGTCGAGGGCCAGGAATCCTTCACCGAGAGCTGCGCCTCGATGCCACCGGCTTACGCCTACTGGGCGCTCTGGGTGAAGGCCACTCCCGACGCCGAATGGGAGTACGCCCAGGAGGGCATCGGCACGCTCGAGGTCGAACCCGGCCAGTCAGTGGGACTCGTCTACACGACCGGCACTGAAACGCCGACGCCCGGCAGCTAGTGTTTCGCCTGCGCCTGGCCCCGCTTCTCGCGGCAATCGTGCTCGCGGTGGGCTTCGTGCTGCTGCGGGTCGTCTACCGCGTGGTCTTCGGCGGCGCAGGCGCTGGCACCGGCCCGGTGCTCCTGGAGCTTCCCCGGCTCCGACTCGACGGGCCGTTCAGCCACATCACGCTGTTGGGCCCGATCACCTTGGTCGGTCTCGGCAATGCCGCGCTCAGCGCACTGCCGGTTGCCGCCATCATCGTGTTCTTCGGCCTGCTGAACGCGGTCATCAATGTGCAATCCCTGTTTGCGCGCGGTGCCGGTCGCGGCCCGCTGCGCGCCATCTCTCGTTCGCTCGTCATCGCCTGGGCGACCTTTCCGGCACTGCTGGAATCCGTGCGCCACGTGCGGGTTGCCCGCTCCCTGCGCGGAGAACGATCGATCGCGTCGCTGCTCGTGCCCATCTTCGAGCAGACAATCGAGCGCGCGCTCGCGCTGGCCGCGTCGATGGAAACCCGCGGATTCGCGGCGACCCGCGTCGTAACCGGCGTGTGCGAGGAACCGGTGGTGCTCCGGGATGTCAGATTGAACTTCGGTGCTGCGCCTGACAAGACGGGCTGGCACCTCGACGAGCTCAACGCTACCCTCAAGCCCGGCACTCTCACCGTTATCGTCGGCGCGACCGGGTCAGGCAAAACCAGCCTGCTGCACAGCATGAGCGGGCTGTTCCAGCACTTCTACGACGGCGTTCAGACCGGCACCGTCAACATTGGCGGTGCCGATCGGGCCTCGACTCCCCCGCGTGACACGGCCGGTTTCGTCGGACTCATAGCGCAAAACGTTCGGCTCGGCTTCACGGCGGAAACCGTGCACGACGAGATCGGCTTCGCCCTGGCTGTGCGCAACGTCACCCCGTCCATCGTGCACGCCCGCATTCTCCAGGTCGCCGCTCGGCTGAAAATCGAACACTTGGTCGACCGACCGATCGAGCGGCTCTCAGCGGGCGAGGCCAGCCTCGTCGCAATCGCGGCGGCCATCGTGAATCACCCCATCCTGTTGCTCGTCGACGAGCCGCTTGCCGACCTCGATAGAGCCGCCCGAGATCGGGTCTGCACCGTGCTTGGCCAGCTCGCCCACGAGGCCGACGTCTGCGTCGTCATCGCCGAACACAACACGAAGGAGTTCGCTTCGATAGCGGATGCCTGGCTCCAGATTCGAGGCAGCCAGCTGCACGAGGTCTCCGCCGGTGAGATGCAGGCGCTGTCGACCGCCGAGACTCTTACGCCGACGCCGGTCGCGTCGCGAGATTTCGGAACCGTGCCTGCTGTGCTGTTGGCAAGCATCCGCCGGCTGAGCGTTCGACACCGAACGAGTCTGGTCGTCGACGACGTGTCCTTCAAGGTGCAGGCCGGCGCGCTGATCGCGCTTCGGGGTAGCAACGGCGCCGGTAAAAGTAGCCTGTTGCGGGCGATGGCGTTGCCGACGGCTGCCGACACCGTCACCGTTGCCGGCCATGACGTGCACTCCCTCAAGCGGCGAACCCGTCGGCAGGCCGTGGCGCTGGTGCCCGAGAACTTCGATGACCTATTGTTTGCGATCACCGTGGCCGAGGAGTGTCGGCGGGCTAACCGCACTCTGGCTGGCGCCGATACGGCACAGACATTTGCGCAGCTGCTGGGTTTCGATGGCGTCGCGGATGCCGCGCACCTGCTGCAGCGCCACCCACGCGACCTCTCTTCCGGCGAACGCCTCTGCCTCGTGATGGCCATTCAACTCGCGGCCCGGCCCGCCCTGCTGCTCATCGACGAACCCACTCGCGGCCTCGACCTCACGTCGCGTGCCCTGGTGAGCGACGCTTTGCTCAAGGCCGCGAGCCACAGCGCTGCGGTTATTTTCGCGACCCACGACGACGACTTCGCGCGGGGTCTCGCCACCCGAATCCTGCGCATGGAAGCCGGCCGGCTCGAAGTCCCTATCGAGGTGCACTCGTGACGGTCATTGTGAGCGCGTGCCGGCGCATCCGCTGGACGTCGTGGATTCTGGGCAGCGGCAGCGTTCTCGCCGCCGCAGCCTTCGCCTGGCCGTTCTTCGTCGCGGCGGTGCCGGCCGACGCGCAGGTCGCCGTGCCGATCGTGGCGTTCGCGCTCATTCCGGCGCTCATCGTGGCCCTCACGCTCACCCTCGACCGGGAAATGTACACGGCGAAAACAGTGGCGCTGCTCGGTGTGCTCGCCGCGGTCGGTGCCGCGGTGCGAATCGCCGGTGCCGGCATGGGCGGGGTTGAGGCGGTGTTCGTGCTGCTGATTCTGGCCGGACGGGTCTACGGCGCGCGGTTCGGTTTTCTGCTCGGACTGCTCACCATCGCGGTGTCCTCCCTGCTCTGGGGCGGCTTCGGGCCCTGGACCCCGTTCCAGATGTTCGCCTGCGGCTGGGTCGGCGCCTGCGCAGGGCTGCTGCCGCACTGGCCGAAAGCGACCCCGACCGCACCCAGGACCCAACCGGCGTCGACCGCACAAGCGCCAAGCCAACCCGCGTATGGCGAGCCCGCGCAGCGCTGGCACCTCCCCAGGCTGAACGCGCAATCGCGGCTCACGACAGGGACGCGCTGGCGTGGGAGCCTCGAAATCGTGCTGCTGGCCGTCTACGGCGTCGTCTCGTCGTACCTGTTCGGCCTCATGATGAACCTCTGGTTCTGGCCGTTCGCCGTCGGTAGCGGTACCGGCATCTCCTACACGGCCGGGGCCGACGCCGGGCAGAACCTCGCCTCGTTCGCGTTGTACTCCCTGGTCACGTCAACCCTCACCTGGGACACCGTGCGGGCCATCACCACTGTGGTCGGCATCTCCCTGGTGGGCCCGGCCGTTCTCGCTGCCCTGCGCCGCGCGCGCCTGGGCCCCCGCTGACTCGTTCTCTGGCTCGAAGGCATCCGTTTCGCGCTGCGCGGGAGTTCTGGCCAGGCTACAAGTCCCGCGCACTGGCGCAGCTCCCGCGTGGCGCGAGCCCCCGAAGCCACCCCACGGCCGGATCTCCCGCGCATCGGCGTAACTCCCGCGCGTCTCGGCCCCGCAGCCGACGAGGCTCTGCAGCGAACACCCGCGCAATGGCGTAGCTCCCGCGCTTCGGCGCAGGTCCCGCTCAACTCAGTCCGGCCGTACCACGACCGCTGCCCCGAGCACCCGCTCACCGCCGCACCTCCCGTGCGGCTCGAGGCACTATACCGAGAAGTACTTCGCCTCCGGGTGGTGGAACACGAACGCGTCGGTCGACTGCTCGGGGTGCAGCTGCAGCTCCTCCGACAAGACCACGCCCATCCGCTCGGGTCTAAGCAGCTCGACCACCTTGCGGCGATCCTCCATCTCGGGGCAGGCCGGGTAGCCGAGCGAGAACCGGGCACCGCGATACTCGAGCTTGAACATGCCGGCGATATCGGTGGGATCTTCGCCGCCTACACCGAATTCCGAGCGGATGCGCGAGTGCCAGTATTCGGCCAGCGCCTCGGTCAGCTGCATGGTAAGCCCGTTGAGTTCCATGTAATCGCGGTACTGGTTCGCGGCGAACATTTGGGCCGTCACTGAGTCCACGTTCGCGCCGGCGGTGACCAGCTGGAGGGCGACGACATCCGTTTGGCCAGACGCGCGACCGCGCACGAAGTCGGCCAGGCACAGGTGTTTGTCACGGCGCTGCCGGGGAAAGTTGAAGCGCAGGCGGTCGGTGCCGAGCAAGCCGTCGGAACCGCCGTCGGGCGCGAGCAGTCCAGCCTGGCCGACCAGGCCGGTCGGGTCGTCGCCGTGGTGCAGCACGACCAGGTCGTCGCCGTCGGCAACCACCGGAAAGTAGCCGTAGGCGACGGAGGCATCGAGCATGCCCTCGCCCAGGATGCGGTCGAGCCAGTAACGCAGGCGCGGCCGACCGACGGTATCGACCAGTTCCTGGTAGCTCGCGCCATCTTCGGCCCGGCTGGGCTTGAGCCCCCACTGCCCCATGAACGTGGCGCGTTCGTCGAGGAAGGCCGAAAAGTCGGCTAGGGCCACGCCCTTGACGATGCGGGTGCCCCAGAACGGCGGCACCGGGATCGGGTTGTCGCTCGCGACCTCGGACCGAGCGGGCATCTCCTCGGGTTCGGTCAAGGTGAGCAGACTCTTCTTGTGGATGCGTTTCTTGAGCGGCGGCAGGCCGACCGATTTGGGGTCGGCACCGCGGGCGATGGCCACGAGGGGTTCCATCAGGGCGAGGCCCTCAAACGCGTCGCGGGCGTAGCGCACCTGCCCGGCGAAGACGCTGTCAAGGTCGTCCTCCACGTAGGAGCGGGTGAGTGCGGCGCCACCGAGCAGGATCGGCCACTTGTCAGCGAGGCCGCGCGATTCGAGTTCGAGCAGGTTCTCTTTCATCACCACCGTGGATTTCACGAGCAGCCCGCTCATGCCAATCACGTCGGCGTTGTGTTCTTCAGCCACCCGAATGAACTCAGCAATCGGCTGTTTGATGCCGATGTTGATCACGTCGTAGCCGTTGTTAGTGAGGATGATGTCGACGAGGTTCTTGCCGATGTCGTGCACGTCGCCGCGCACGGTGCCGAGCACGATCGTGCCCTTGCCGGCGGCTTCGGATTTCTCCATATGCGGCTCGAGCAGTGCGACGGCGGCTTTCATGACCTCGGCGGATTGCAGTACGAACGGCAGTTGCATTTCGCCGCTGCCGAAGCGGGCGCCGACGACCTGCATGCCCACGAGCAGGTGCACGTTGACGATGTCGAGAGCGCTCAGCCCCCCCGCCCGGGCAAGGTCGAGGTCGGCTTCAAGGCCCTTGGCCTCGCCGTCGATAATGCGGCGCTCCAGCCGTTCGCCCACCGGCAGGGCCGCCAGTTCGGCGGCACGTTCGTCCTTCAATGCGGCGGAGTCGACGCCGGCGAACAGGTCGAGCAGGGCCACCAGAGGGTCATAGGTGAGGGTGCCTTCGGCGTCGTATTCGCGGCGGTCCCAGACCAGGTCCATGGCCACCTTTCGGCGGTCATCGGGCACCGAGGCGAGCGGCACGATCTTGGCGGAGTTGACGATGGCGGAGTCGAGGCCGGCCTCGGTGGCTTCGTGCAAAAACACCGAGTTGAGCACCGACCGGGCGGCCGGGTTGAGTCCGAACGACACGTTCGACACGCCGAGCGTCGTGTGGATGCCGGGGTATTTCGCCTTGATCTGGCGGATCGCCTCGATAGTTTCGATGCCGTCGCGGCGGGTTTCCTCCTGGCCGGTCGCGATCGGAAAGGTGAGGGCGTCGACGATGATGTCCTCGACCCGCATACCCCACACGTTCACGAGGGTCTCGACCAGCCGGGTGGCGATGCGCACCTTGTGTTCGGCGGTGCGGGCCTGCCCTTCTTCATCGATGGTGAGGGCGATCACGGCGGCGCCGTGCTCCTTCACGAGCGGCATGATGCGGCCGAACCGGGAGGTCGGCCCCTCGCCGTCTTCGAAGTTGACCGAGTTCACCACCGGGCGGCCGCCGATGAGTTCCATGCCGGCCTGCAGCACGGCCGGTTCGGTCGAGTCCACCACGAGCGGCAGGGTCGAGGCGCTGGCCAGCCGGGAGACGACCTGTTTCATGTCGGCGACGCCGTCGCGGCCGACGTAGTCGATGCACACGTCGAGCAGGTGGGCGCCGTCCCGCACCTGGCTGCGGGCGATGTCGACGCAGTCGTCCCAGTTCTCGGCGAGCATTGCATCGCGGAACGCGCGCGAGCCGTTGGCGTTAGTGCGCTCGCCGATGGCGAGGAAGGCGCTGTCCTGGTCGAAGCTCACGTGCTGGTACAAGCTTGCGACGCCGGCATCCGCTTCGAGCGTTCGCGGTTTAACGGTGACACCACGCAACCGTTCGACCACGGCGGTCATGTGTGCGGGAGTCGTACCGCAGCATCCGCCCACCAGCCCCAGCCCGAATTCCTTCACGAATTGTTCGTGTGCCGTGGCGAGCTGGTCAGGGGTGAGCGGGTAGCTCGCGCCGGTCTTGGTCAGCTGCGGCAGGCCGGCGTTCGGCATACAGATGACGGGAACGCGGGAGAATTTGGAAAGGTGGCGCAGGTGCTCGCTCATCTCGGTCGGTCCGGTGGCGCAGTTCAGGCCGATCGCGTCGATGCCGAGGGGTTCGAGCGCCGTCAGGGCTGCGCCGATCTCGCTGCCCATCAGCATGGTTCCGGTGGTCTCCACCGTCACCTCGACGAAAATCGGCAAGCGGATGCCGGTCTCGGTAATGGCCTGCTTGCATCCGTTCACCGCGCTCTTGGTCTGCAGCAGATCCTGCGAGGTTTCGATCAAAAACGCGTCGGCGCCACCGCGGATCAACCCGAGCGCCTGCTCGGCGAAGGTGGCCTTGAGGTTGGCGTAGGTGGTGTGGCCGAGGCTGGGCAGTTTGGTGCCGGGGCCCATCGAGCCGAGCACCCAGCGCACCCGGCCGTCGCGGGCTTCGAAATTTTCGGCGCTGGTGCGGGCGATCTCCGCGCCGAGCCTGGCGAGCTCTTCAATGCGGTCCTCAATGCCGTAGTCGGAGAGGTTGGACCAGTTCGCGCCGAAGGTGTTGGTCTCGATGGCGTCGATGCCGGTCGCGAGGTAGACGTCGTGGATGGCCGCGATGATATCGGGGCGGCTCACGTTGAGGATCTCGTTGCAGCCCTCCAACTGCTGGTAGTCCTCGAGAGTGGGATTGTGCTCCTGCAGCATGGTGCCCATCGCGCCGTCCGCGATCACCACGGAGTTCGTCACGGCATCCAACAGGGCCTGGGATCGAGCCGGGCGCGCCGCTTCGACAAGTATTTCGGCGGCAGTCGTTCGCTCAGTGCTCATTGGCTCAGCTTAACGGCGGGCATCGGCACTCCGACGAGGAGGCGTAACGAATCTTAGTGTGCGGGCCCCGGCCCGATGAGTCTGCCCGATTTTAGGACTCAATGTCCACGTGGAGCCAGGGGCCGCTCGATGAATGGTGGTCGTACCGTGTGCAGAACCGGTACTGGAGCCCCCGCGTTGCCACCATTATCGAGCGATGCCCTGGCCGATCCTCCCCCGAGAACCCACGTTAGACATGTCTATCATAGCCCAATATGGGCGCCGGTGCATACTTGCGGTGGCCGATCCCGCTGCGGGGTAGGCTAATGGGCTAACAGGGGGCATCGTATGAGCTACGAAGCACGGCAGAAACGGGCACACACGATGGTGTCCGACCTCGGTCTGCCCCGCCCACTGACGGCTGAATTGCTGCACCGGCACATGGAATCGGTGCGTGGAAAAAAGATCGTGGTGCAGAGCGCGACCCCCCGCATGCTGGAGTCGGGGCTCTGCGGGCTGTGGATCGCCGTGGCCGGTGAGAACTTTGATCGAATCCATTTGGCACCAACCACCTCCCCGGTGCACCGCCAGCAATTCCTCAACCACGAGTTCGGTCACATGATTCTCGATCACGAGAAAGAACTCATTCCTGCGGAACGAATTGCGCTGCTGGCACCCCTGATTCCGATCGACGCGATCGCCTACGCCCTGTCGCGGAGCCAGTTCACCGATGAGCAGGAGGCCCTGGCCGAAGCCATCGGAGATCGATTGGCCCTCATCATGCTGCAGGACGCACCCGAAGCTGTCCAGGGCACCCCCACCGGATTCGGACGAGTTCTCTAGTGCAAGCGACCATCCTCATTACCGCGTCCGGAATCCTCTGGACAGCTGCGATCCTCTGCCTGCCTTCAGCCATCAGAGGGCGTCGCCGCTCGCTTTTGTGGTTCTTGTCTTCATTTGCCCTAACCATGAGCTTGCAGCCAAAACCCGTGTACTACGCTGTAGATTCAATCCTGGGCGGCGTAAATACAACCTACTTTCTGTTCCATGCTGTGGCGATCGCCACTGTAGGGCTGGCCGACCTGATGGTCCAGGAGGCGGTCAGCGGCTCTGCTATCACGCGCAGTCGACGAAGGATCACCGCACTCGTCGGGGGCATAATTATTTCACTGCAAGCCACCTTGTTTTTCTCAAGCGAGTGGCGCTTGACGCAGAACATCTCCCAGTCGTATATCGCCCGGTGGGACTACACCGCTTACGCGTCGACGACCTGGGCCACCATCGCACTCTTCTCAGTCTCGGTTTCCTATGCCTGTCTGACTGACTTGCGCACCCAGTCCAGACCCGTAACCAGGTCGGCCCTCAGCTTGATGATCCTCGGATGCCTGTGCATTCTGACCTATGCCGTGAACAGCCTCATCGGTGCTTCACAGACAGCTCTCGATCCGAACTTTGTCTTGCCGGAGTGGCGTGAATCTGTGCAGAGACTGGTCTTACTCGTCGCCCCGATCAGTCTCGGGGTCGGCTTGGGACTCACTCCATCCGCTGACGGGCTGGCCGCCGCCCGAAAGAATTACCGCGACCGCGTGCTGCTCTGGAAGATCACGCCGCTGTGGCAACGCCTCCTGGCCGACACTCCCGAACTCAGTATCGAACGAGAGCTGTCACCGCTTCAGCTACTCACCGTGCGCAGTCCCGGAGTGCACCTCTATCGGCGGCACGTCGAAATTCGTGACAGTCTGCTATTGCGCCCCGGGCAGGCCCTGTCCCCCGCCGACCTGGCCGTGATCGACCTGGCCGAAGCGCGCACGCAGGCCCGAACCACCGCTCTGGCCGGGGTGACCAGATGACCGTCGCGCGGGGCGCCGACGAGGTGAGCCCCCAGGTGGAATTGGCGCGCAAACTCAACTTACTGCTTGACGTCGTCGTCGCTGAAGGAAATACTCCGTACACCTATCGCCAGATCGAAGCGGGGCTCAAGGAACGCGGCCTGACCCTGTCGCGAGCTCGCTGGGCGTACATGATCACCGGCGAAGGACCGCTCGTCACCGATCCGGCATTGCTCACCGGAATCGCCGAGTTCTTCCGCATCCCTCCGGAGTACATGCTCGGCTCCGATGGCGACCTGCCCGAACGGGTCGACGCGCAACTCGCCTTCGTGAAGAGCCTGCGCGTTGCGCGCGTGGTGAGCTTCGCTGCCCGGATGCTCGGCGATGTCTCCCCCGAAACCCTCCGGTCGATCACCGAGCTGCTCGAAAGCGACACTCCCGTTCCACCTCCGGATTCAATAGATCACGCATAGTGGTCCCATCCTCAACCGCAAGGAGTTTCCGTGCCCATCACTGCTTTTCTCGACATCCATGTGAAAACCGAGTCTCTCGCTGACGCTCCTGACATCCTGCACGAGACTCTCATCGTTACCAGAGCCTTCAATGGATGTCTTGGCGTGGATGTCCTCGTCGATACCGAAGACCCCACCCACTTCGTACTCGTGGAGAAGTGGGCGTCACTGGAGCACGACGCCGCCTACCGCACCTTTCGAGCCGGGCCAGGAAAATCACCCCTCGGAGCAGTCCTGGCCGGCCCGCCCCTGCTGACCAAGTTCGAAATCGCCAGGGATATCTAAGGCACTATCCGAGGTGCGCGACCGCTTCTGCCGTGCCGCCAGACATCGTCAGCGCCCGGTTCCACCGGCGATGGCGTAGGACCACAGCTCACTGCTCACACCGACCGGGCGCGCGGCCGGCTCGCCGTCTTTCGGCGTCTCGCTGCGGTGCCCGTGCGCGAAGGACGGCGAGGTGAGCCAGGCCTGAAAGGATTCCTCATCGGCCCAGCGGGTCACGACGAGCCAGGTCAGGCGGTCGTCGGTCGGCTTGAGCAGTTCGAAGCCCTCAAAACCGGGGCGGTCGTCGACGGCACCGGCGCGGGCGACGAAGCGCTGGGCGAGCTCGTCGCCGCCATCGCTCGGCACGGTGATGGCGTTGATTTTGATGATCGTCATGGGGCTGCTTCCTGTTTGACCGGTCGTGGGTGTGTGTCCCATGCTGCCACTGTCGGCTGCGTGCCCGCGCCGCGAACCGCTCGCCATTCAGGCTCGATGCTTATGCTGGAGGGACCATGCGACTTCTTTTGATCCGTCACGGCCAGACTCCCGGCAACGTTCTCGGGCGGCTCGACACCGCGCATCCCGGTCCGGGCCTGACCAATCTCGGTCTGCGCCAGGCCGCTGCGATTCCCGATGCCCTGCGCTCCGACCCGATCGACGCCATCTTCGTATCAACGCTCCAGCGCACCCAGCTAACGGCGCATCCGCTCGCCGTCGACCGCGGTCTAGAGCTGCAGGTCGCCGGGGGTTTGCACGAGATCGAAGCCGGGTCGCTGGAGGGTCTGCGTGATCGGGCATCCGTTCGTGCCTATTTAGAGACCGCGGTGGCCTGGGGTTCCGGCGATCTTGATAAGCGGATGCCGGGTGCTCACGACGGCCACGATTTCCTGCGTCGGTTCGACGTAGACATTGCTGCGGCGGCGGGGCGCTCGGAAGTGGCGGCGGTGTTCAGCCACGGCGCGGCGATTCGGGTGTGGACGGCCGCGCGTGCCCAGAACGTGCCGCCCACTTTCGCCAGTGAGAACGAGCTCGATAACACCGGTGTGGTCGAGCTCACCGGCTCGCCAGAGGACGGTTGGACCCTGCTGTCTTGGGCCGGCCTCCCGGTCGGCGGCATGGCGCTGGCCGACCTCGGCGCGGCCGACCCACTGGGCGAACCGCTCGCCGAGGTGTGATTTGGCGGCATCCGTTTGCCGACCCGTGAGTCTCGACCTGATTTCAACGGGCAAAGTCAAGTGGTCAGGGCAACGCGGGGGTTTTTGCTTCGAGAAGTAGCTGGTTGAGGCGGTAGGCGGGGGTTTCGAGGTTGAGG
>NZ_PJJT01000076.1:0-101911 GCF_002929615.1 Cryobacterium sp. M91
CAAAGACCGCACACCCCATCAGGCCATGAGACGATTAGGACACAGAACTAAGGCACACACGATTCGCAACGACCAGTAGAAACTGCCCCCTCTACCCGGTGATCTTCCTCGACGCGTTGATCATCAAAATTCGTGATGGTGCTCACGTGCGGAACAAGGCCGCGCACATCGCAGTCGGCGTGGACATGGACGGCATCAAGCACGTGTTGGGTATCTGGGTGCAGCAGACCGAGGGCGCGAAGTTCTGGGCCGGCGTCTGCGCCGAGCTGGCCAACCGTGGCGTGAAGGACGTCCTCATCGTTTGCTGCGACGGCCTGACCGGGTTCCCCGAAGCGATCGAATCGACCTGGCCACAGGCGACCGTGCAAACGTGTGTCGTGCACCTGCTTCGCGCCGCGATGCGGTTCGTGAGCTACAAGGATCGTAAGCAGATCGCGACCGCGTTGAAGCCGATCTACACCGCGGCCACCGCCGACGCGGCCTGGGACGAGCTCACCATGTTCGCGGCTTCGCCGCTCGGCGTGAGGTATCCGGCGACGGTGAAAACGTTCGAGGACGCGTGGGAACGCTTCACCCCGTTCCTTGCCTTCCCGCCCGACCTGCGCCGCGTCATCTACACAACGAACAGCATCGAGTCGCTGAACTACCAGCTGCGCAAAGTGACCAAGAACCGCGGTCACTTCCCCAGCGATGAAGCCGCGATCAAGATGCTGTGGCTCGCGATCTGCAACATCGA
Organism: Cryobacterium sp. M91; assembly: GCF_002929615.1. Lineage (NCBI taxonomy): Bacteria > Bacillati > Actinomycetota > Actinomycetes > Micrococcales > Microbacteriaceae > Cryobacterium > Cryobacterium sp. M91. The sequence goes on from NZ_PJJT01000076.1 coordinate 737, forward strand.
AGACAAACGCGCCCGAGCCCGAGCCAAGGAGCGCGGCGGCACCCGCGAGACCACACGCAAGGCCGCCGGCCGCCTCGTCGAAGGCCAAATCGTGACGAACTGGAAGCTCGCCCTCAGCCAGCTCGCCCTGGTCTATCCAGACCGAATCAACCCCCACCTCTAACAAAATTCCCAACACTTACACAAAACACTTGACAGGCTCCGAGGCTGTAGAACCGGTCGGGGAACTCGGGCCGGTTCAGACACCCTTTAGGCCACTTTGGCCGAAATTGGCGCCAAGCCGGTCTTCGACTACGACAAAGACGAACAAGGCCAGACCACCTTCTACGAGGACCTCATCCAAGTCGGCGGCCAGTGGTACGTGAACTACATGCCCCAGGACCTTATCCACGCCCTCGACCTCTACCGAAAGGACCGGAAGGCTGCTGACACCGGCGTGCCCGTTGACTAGGAAACGCCCGAAGACGACGCCATCCTCTCCAGCGACTCAAACCCCGTGCGTCAAGCCAAAGAACTGCGAGACCAGCGAATCGCCGAACGTGAAAAGTACCGCGCCAAGCCCAAGGGCAAGTGCCGGCCCGACGGCTCACGCCAATACCTCTATCCTGACCCCAAGAACTACGACGGTTTAGCCGTCGACCACAAGACCGGTGAACTCATCGAGCCCATCCGCAAGAAGACCGTCGTGATACCCGCCGGGAAAGACCCCGCCAAGGACAAAGCCCTGAAGTACGGGCAGACCTACCCCCACAAAAGTCCAGTGTGGAAGGGTTTCTACGCACTGCGCAACACCGTCGAATCGCAGAACGCATTCATCAAGGACTCCGCAACCGAAGACATCGCCTCCCCCATGAAACGGCGTGCGCGTGGCAATACCTTTGCGTCGCTGGCCGTGACACTCGCACTCGTCTCAGCCAACATCCGAAAGATTTTGACGTTCATTCAGAGCGAGCTGGCCCGAGTGCCGCTCACCTCGAAGAACAAGTCCTTCGCGAGCACGTACTATTCCAGCGCTGAAATCACGGCGGCGACGCCACCCACCGACACGGCGCCGTCACCACCACCCAGCTAGCCGCCCGGTCGTCAACAATTCCGTTACCTGCAGCAAAAGTCGCTTCGCCCTGCCAAAAACAGGGCGCAGCGGTGTTTAACCGCCGACCACGCGCCGATCACAGCATTTCTTGGGGCTAGCACTCCCAGAATCGGCGCCTTAACGCAGAAAACCGGCGATGCGATCGCCGGTTTTTTGTTGCCGCAAGAATTTCGTAAACTAAACGCCGGAATTACGTGAATTCCTCGATGCGGAGACGGAGGGATTTGAACCCTCGGTACCCTTGCGGGTACTCCACCTTAGCAGGGTGGTGCACTAAGCCGAACTATGCGACGTCTCCTTGGTGTCCGCTTGCGCAAACACACTCCCCCATCTTAGCCGTACCCCGGGCATCCGTTCTGACCATGAAAAATCACGGCCCGAAAACGGATGCCAGGCCCGGCTACTGGTTTTCGAGCGTACGGCCCCTGGTGCAGGTGTAGTCGCCAGCGGTTTGGCCGGTCACCGACTCCGACAGCACCACGCCCGGGTCTTCGGTGGCGACGGGAGCCTCGGTCGCAGTCGGATCGGCGGTCGCCGAAGGATCGGCCGTTGCCGCGGGATCGGTGGTCGCGGACGGTTCCGGCTCGGCTTCAACGGGAGCGTTCGGATCGGCCTCGGTGCCGCGCCCGGTGGTTCCGCTCAGGGTCAGCGGCTGGTCGGCGGCAACCGCCTCGAACAGGTTGTCGAAGGCCGGCTGCACGGCTTTCACCCCGCCGGTCGTACTGCCGGTCGGCACCTGCGCGAAGACAACCTGGTCGAGGTCGATGTCCTTGAGCGCGATAGCAATGGACGCGAGGGTCGTCACACTGCTCAGGCTGTCGGAGAGGCGCATGTTGGCCGTGACCGCCTTGGCCAGGGCGTACACCTTGGTCGGGTCAGAGAGCGTGTCAGCGCTCTTGATCGTGCGCACGAGCGACGACATGAACAACTGCTGGTTGTTGATGCGGGTGAGGTCGCCACCATCGCCGAGGCCGTGGCGGGTGCGCAGAAACTGCAGAGCCTCGTAGCCCTCGAGCGTGTGCTCTCCCGGGTCGAGGAAGGTTCCGGTGTACTCGTCTTCGATGCGGGTGGCCACGCAGACCGGAACGCCGCCAACGGCGGAGGACATGGCCATGACGCCGCTGAACTGCACCTCGGCCGCAAACGGGATGGAGAGGCCGGTGAGTTTCTCGACGGTCAGCACGGTGCAGGCGAGTCCGCCGTAGGTGAGCGTCGTGTTGATCTTCTGGCTGCTCATTGCGCTGTGCGACCCGCTGCCGTCTTCCTTTGGGCAGGAGGGGATGGCGACGAACATGTCGCGGGGAAAGCTGATGACCGAGGCGTTGCTGTGGTCTTCGGAGATGTGCAGCAGCATGGTCACGTCGTTGAGGTCGCCGGTGGAATCCTCCGGGCCGAACCTGGCCTCCTGGCCGACGCGACTGTCGCTGCCGACGACGAGCATGTTCACGCCCCCGTCGATGGCGCCGATCGACGGAACCGGACCGTTGCCCTCATTGGCCAGGTGCACGCTCGGTGGCGCGCTCTGAACGACGTCGTAGGTGGCAATGGCGGCCACGGAGAATCCACTGACCAGAACGACCGCCACGCTGCCCGCAATGAATTTCGCAACGGCAACCGCAGCGTTCGACTTTTTGAGCCGGCCGTGACGGGCAACAGTTTTGAGGTTCTTGGAACCGGCACTGCGGGGGCGAAGTTGGTCGCTCACTCATGTCCTCTCATCGGGTTGTGGGCTTGGGTCAGCCTGAGGCGACAATCATTGTGCGCCGGTGGTGGTGCGTTTCACTGGTGCTGCGGAGGGCGTGGGATTCGAACCCACGAGACATTTCTGCCCACCAGTTTTCAAGACTGGCTCCATCGGCCGCTCGGACAGCCCTCCCGGTTTGCCCATTCCCAGCACGAAAATGCCCTGCCGGGAAGAATTGGGCGAACTGGCCCGATTCTAGCGGATGGCAGACTGCTCAGGCTGACAGAGGTGCCTGAAAAACGGCTGGATGCGAGTCAGAGCGTGCGCAACACCGTGGCCAGGCCATCGCTGGTCACGTTGCCGGTGATCTCCGACCCAGCGGCGAGAACGTCGTCGGGCGACTCGCCCATGGCCACGCCACGACCGAATTCGGCGGCCCATTGCAGCATGTCAATGTCGTTGCGTCCGTCGCCGACGGCCATCACGCGCTCACGCGGCACACCCATGGCCACGCGCACCCGCTCCATCGCGGTTGACTTGTTGACGCCGTCGGGGGCGATATCGAGCCAGGCGGTCCACCCGATCGCATAGCTCACCCGGTTCAGCCCCATGCGCTCGACCACCTGGAGAAAATCCTCCATGTCGTGGTCGGGCGAGATGACGACCACGCGGGTCGCCTGGTGTTTCAGCAGCTCGTCAAAGTCGACCCGTTCACTGTCCATGCCGATCGTGGCATCGGGAATCGGTTCGGTGTAGCGGTAAAAGCCATGCTCGTCTTCGACCGCAAAGCGGGCCGAGCCGAGGTGCGCCCGAATCGAGGTGAGCACATCGCTCGGGTCGAAGGTTTCCACCCATTCACGGCGGTAGCCGAGCGGGGCGGTGGCGTCGCGGTGCATCGTGATGGCCCCGTTGGAGCAGACCACGTAGCGCGGCGAAATTCCGAGTCGGTCGAGAACCGGCAGGGCAGCGGCGGCCGAGCGCCCGGTGGCGAGCATAACCTCGTGGCCCTGCAAGGCGAGCCGGGCGACCTCGTCGATCACGGACTGGCTGATCGAGCCGTCCTCGTGCATCGTGGTGCCGTCGATGTCGAGGGCGACCAGCCACGGCTCTTCGCTGACGATCGACGTCACTTCGCGCCCTTCACCTGGAGGGGCGTGAGCACCTCGAGGCCGCCGAGGTAAGGCCGCAGCGCCTCGGGGACGCTCACCGAGCCATCCGCTTGCTGATGCGTTTCGAGCATGGCGACGAGCCAGCGGGTGGTGGCGAGCGTGCCGTTGAGGGTCGCGACCGGCGCAGTCTTGCCCGATTCGGTGCGATAACGGATGTCCAGGCGGCGCGCCTGGTAGGTGGTGCAGTTGCTCGTGCTGGTCAGCTCGCGGAACGCGTTCTGGCTGGGCACCCAAGCCTCGATGTCGAACTTGCGGGCGGCGCTCGACCCGAGGTCGCCGGCGGCCACATCGATCACCCGGTAGCTCAGGCCGAGGGACTGCAACATGCCCTCCTGCAGGGCCACGAGGCGATCGTGCTCGGCTTCGGCATTTTCGGGCAGCACGTAGGTGAACATTTCGAGCTTGTTGAACTGGTGCACGCGAATGATGCCGCGGGTGTCTTTTCCGCCCGAACCGGCCTCGCGGCGGTAGCAGGTGCTCCAGCCGGCGTAGCGCAGCGGCTCCTCGGACAGGTCGAGGATCTCGTCTTTGTGGTAGCCGGCAAGAGCGACCTCGCTCGTGCCGGTGAGGTACAGGTCGTCGGCGGGCAGGTAGTAGACCTCGTCGTTGTGCTCGCCGAGAAAACCGGTACCGTCCATGATTTCGGGGCGCACGAGGGTGGGGGTGATGAGCGGCACGAAGCCCGCTTCGAGTGCCCGGTCGAGCGCCATGTTCATGAGCGCGATTTCGAGGCGGGCGCCGATGCCTTTGAGAAAGTAGAAGCGGGTGCCGGAAACCTTGGCGCCGCGGGGCATGTCGATGGCACCGAGCAATTCGCCGAGTTCTAGATGGTCGCGCGGTTCGAAGTCGAACACGGGGGCCTCGCCGTGGGTGCGCAGGGTCACGAAGTTGGCCTCGTCACCGGCCGGAACGCCGTCGATGATGGGGTTGGCGATGGTTTTCACGATTGCCGTGAAGCGGGCATCGGCCTCGCCGGCGATGACCCCGGCTGCCTTCACCTCGGCGGCAAGACTCTGCGCTTCGGCGACGAGGGCCTTCTTCTGCGCACTGGGCGCGGCCGCGACACGCTTCCCGAACAGGTTCTGGGCTGCCCGCAGGTCTTCGAAGGCTGTGATCGCAGAACGCCGTTCGGCGTCGGCGGCGAGCGCGGCTTCTACCGCTTCGACGGAGTCACCACGGGCCCCCTGCGAACGCTTGAAGAGGTCAGGGTTTTCGCGTAACAGCACCGGATCAATCACCCGGCCAGTCTACAAGTGCGCGCTGACGGGCAAACGCGGAGTCAACCCAGTAGCCTAGGCCTCGTGACCGCCTCCGAACGCCGCAACCAGCACGCCGCCGTCGTCTACAACCCGGTGAAAGTTGACCTCGCCAAGCTGCGGGCCAGCGTGGCCGCGGCCGAGCAGTCTGCCGGCTGGGGCGAAACGCAGTGGTTTGAAACGAGCAAGGATGACGTCGGTCAGGCCGCCACCAAACAGGCGCTCGGCGCTGGCGCTTCGATGGTGCTCTCGGCCGGCGGCGATGGCACGGTTCGCGCGGTAGCCGAGGCGCTGCGTGACTCCGGCGTGCGCATGGCGATCGTGCCGTCGGGCACCGGCAACCTGCTCGCGCGCAACCTCGATCTGCCGCTCGGCAGCATCGACGCGGCCACCGCGATCGCCTTCAGCGGCGAGGACAAGTCCATCGACCTCGGCGTCGCCAGCATCACCACCGAGGCCGGGGCGGTCGAGGAACACGTATTTCTGGTCATGGCCGGTGTCGGCCTCGACGCGCAGATGATCGCCCACACCCGCGACGACCTGAAGAAGCAGGTGGGCTGGCTCGCCTACGTGGACGGGGTTGCGCGGGCACTGCCGAAGGCGCGGCCATTTCGCATCCGCTACAGCGTTGCCGGACGCACCGACCGCCCGGCGCAGGTGAGCGCCATTCTCGTCGCCAACTGCGGACTGCTGCCGGGAAATATTCAGTTTCTGCCTCACGCTCGCCTCGACGACGGCATTCTCGACATTGCCGTGCTGCAGCCCAAGGGTGTGCTCGGCTGGCTGACCATCTGGCGACGGGTGACCTGGGAGAACGGCGTGCTGCGTCGCTCGGCGGTGGGGCGACGCATGATTGCGGCTACGGAGTCATCGAATGAGCGCGTGATGACGACCCTGCGCGGGCCCGATATTCGCATCGCTCTTGAGCACCCGCAGGATTTCGAGCTCGACGGCGACGAGTTCGGGCTGGTGCAGAAGGTGCGGCTGAACGCCGATGCGGGCGCGCTGATCGTGCGTGTGCCGGCCTGAGTGAGATGGCCTGAGTGAGATGGCTGAGCTAGCTATCGGCGCGACGATCGGGAACGCCACCGCAGGGCGTGGGCGAACAGCAGGCCCACAACGGTGAGTAGACCGGTGGAGATCATTGCGGGCGCGAGAGCGTAGATCAACTGCTGCATCACCATCTCGATGGGTACCTCCGCACTCGAGGATCCGGCGAAGCCCGAGCTGAAATAGGTGGCAGTAATCGTGCGCACCTGCAGGATCATCCCGCCGATGATGAGGGCTGGCCCAAGAATCCACAAGGCGATGATGAACGGATTACGCGGCTCGTATTGGTCGAGAGGCTCGTCGTCGTCAGCTGTACCGTCTGCAGGCACGGGAAGCGCGCCCGAGTCGCGCCCGGCTGTGCCGACGAATGCTTCTGGCTGGTTGGGAGAGGTGGGCGCGAACAGTTCGGTCATCGCCGAGCCACCGGAATCCGCCGAGTCACCGGGCTCATAGCCACGCTGATACCGGGCATCGTGATTCGGGTCAAAGCGCGGGTCGGTCATTGGGTGGGCTCCCCCGCGATCAGTCCGCGCAGCCAGTCGCGGGCCTCGATGAAGATGCCGTCGTCGTAGCGCGAGGTGAACTCGATCGGGCGCTTGTCGGCCCGCGGATACGACCCGAGAAAGATCACCTTGGGGCTGAACCGGCGTAGGCCCAGCAACGCGTCGGCGACCCGTTCGTCGAGGATGTGCCCCTCGGCATCGACGACGAAGCGGTAGCGACCGAGGGAATCGCCGATCGGCCGGGATTGGATGAGGCTGAGGTTCACGCCGCGGGTGGCGAACTGCTCGAGCATTTCGAGCAGGGCACCGGAGCGGTCACTTGGCAGCTCGATGATGAGGCTGGTCTTGTCGGCGCCGGTCGGTGCGGTGAGTTCGGCGGTGCGGCCGACCAGCACGAACCGAGTGACGGCGTTGGGGTTGTCCCCGATATTCGAGGCGAGAACGACGAGGTCGTGGTGTTTGTCGATTCCGGGCGGGGCGATCGCGGCATCCGCTTGATCGGTGCTTAAGAGGGCGGAGGCAGCGGCGACGTTGCTCGATGCGGGGATGTGGCCGTGGCTCGGCAGGGTCTGTTCGAGCCAGATGCGGCACTGCCCGTAGGCGACCGGGTGCGCATTAACGACCCGCACGTCGGCCAGAGTCGCGCCTGGGCGGGCGACGAGCACGAAATTCACCGGCACCAGATATTCGCCGATAATGCGCAGGTTTGGCACGCTGGCCAGGGCGTCCTGCGTGGCGGTGACGCCGCCGTCGACGGAATTCTCGATGGCGATCATGGCCGCGAAACTGCGGCCGGAGACGACATCAGCGAAGGCCTCGCCCACGTTGTTGACCGGGCGCCAGATCTGGCCGCGCGCCTCGGGCACCTGCGCGAGGGCCGCTTCGGTAAAGGTTCCGGCCGGGCCCAGATAGCTGTAGGTGCGGGTCTGGGCTGGATTCGGCGCGTCGGGCATGGCTGACAGCCTACCGGTGGTGCCAGACTGTGCTCATGAGCGAACGCGCGGGCACCCGAGCCCTGGAATCTGACCTGATCGACGTCGATGGGCTGGTCAAGGCCTATTACGATTTGAAACCGGATGTCGCGGTCCCAGCCCAGAGGGTCGTTTTCGGCACCTCCGGGCATCGCGGGAGTTCGCTGAACACCGCGTTCAACGAGGACCACATCAGCGCCACCACCCAGGCCATCGTGGAATATCGCGCGGGCCAGGGCATTACAGGGCCCCTGTTCATCGGCACCGATCCGCACGCCCTGAGCGGTCCGGCCTACACGACCGCCCTCGAGGTGCTCGTCGCCAACGGCGTGCGTGTGCTGGTCGACGAGTTCGACGACTACGTGCCCACCCCGTCGTTGTCGCACGCCATTTTGGCCTACAACCGCGGCGAGCACGGCGACCTGGCCGACGGCATCGTCGTCACCCCGAGCCACAACCCGCCAATGGACGGCGGCTTCAAGTACAACCCGCCGCACGGCGGTCCGGCCGACAGCGACGCCACTTCCTGGATCGCGGGCCGCGCCAACGAGCTCATCGCGGGCGGCCTCGACGGCGTGCTACGGAGCGAGCCGAGCGCCGTGGAAACCTACGACTTTCGCGGCAACTACGTCAACGACCTCGAAAACATCATCGACATGCAGGCCATCCGCACCAGCGGAATCCGCATCGGCGCCGACCCGCTCGGCGGCGCGAGCGTCCGCTACTGGGGCGCCATCCGCGACCGCTACGAAATCGACCTCGTCGTGGTCAACCCGAAGGTCGACCCGACCTGGCGATTCATGACGCTGGACTGGGACGAGAAGATCCGGATGGATCCGTCGAGCGCGTCGGTGATGGCATCCGTTGTCGCGCACAAAGACGAGTACGACATTCTGACCGGCAACGACGCCGACGCCGACCGGCACGGCATCGTCACGCCCGACGCTGGCCTGATGAACCCGAACCACTTTCTGGCCGTCGCGATCGACTACCTGTACAGCCACCGCGAAGGCTGGAAGATCGACGCCGCAGTCGGCAAGACTCTCGTCTCGTCGACCATGATCGACCGGGTCACCGGCTTTCTCGGCCGCGACCTGTGGGAGGTGCCGGTCGGCTTCAAATGGTTCGTGCCCGGCCTCATCGACGGCTCGGTGGCGTTCGGCGGCGAGGAGAGCGCCGGCGCGAGCTTCGTGCGCTTCGACGGCACCGTCTGGACCACCGACAAGGACGGCATTCTGTTGGCCCTGCTGGCCGCCGAGATTCTCGCGGTCACCGGCAAGACGCCCTCGCGGCGGTATGCGGAACTGACCGAGCATTTCGGCGCACCGTCCTATGCGCGAGTGGATGCCGCGGCCACGCCCGCGCAGAAGGCCGCCCTGGCCAAGCTCGACGGCTCGATGATCACGGCTACGGAGTTAGCCGGCGAGAAGATCACCGGCAAATTCAGCGTTGCGCCCGGCAACGGCGCTGCGATCGGCGGAGTGAAGGTCACCACCGAGAACGCCTGGTTCGCGGCGCGGCCGAGCGGCACCGAAGACGTCTACAAGATCTACGCCGAGTCGTTTCTGGGTGACGACCACCTGGCGCAGGTTCAGCTCGAGGCCAAGGCCATCGTCGACGCCGCGATCGCCTAAGGAACACTCCAGTAGTACGCCGTGCCGCCCGGGTGATCCACGGTGATTGCCGTGTCGACCGAGCGGAAGTCGGAATCGAGGGTGTGCCCGGCGAACGAGATCTCGATCGTGTCGCCGACCTTCTCCACCCTGGTGACAATGGCGGTGTGGTCGCGGTCGCCGGAATTGTCCCAGTCGAACTGCACGATGTCGCCGACCTTGACCTGATCACGCTGCTGATCGGTCAGGGCGGCGGCCTTGCCGGTCTGCGCGATGTAGTTCATGAATGCTGTGGAACTGCGCCAGGCGGCCGAGGCGTCGTAGGCGTTGCCATTCTTCGGGCTCGACCAGACGCTGTCCATGGTCCAGCCGCGGGCGATCATGGCCTGGCTGGCGAAGTTGACGCAGTCGTTCTCGCCGAGCACGCCCCACTCGGCTGTGTTGTAGTTTTCCAGGCTCCAGTGCGCGAGGAGGTAATCGATCTGCGCGGCGACGGGGGCGCTGAGGCCAGGCTCCGCCTCGACCGGGGCCGCAGCGGCCGTGTCGGCGGGGGTGGCGCGAACCGGTTCCTGCGTTGTGGCTGAGGTTGCGGAATCCGGTGTCTGCGCCGTCTTGGTGGGGTCGGCCGGTCCTTCGAGGGCCTGCACGACGAGCGCCGTCGCGCCGACCGCGAGCACGGCACCCACGGCCGTCGTCAGGCCGAGTCGCTGCCACCTTGTCAACTGCACGTTGTACTCACTTCTGATTGTTTAAACGCTGAGCGCGGCGCTCAGATAAAGGCCGATCGCCGCGAGCGCGACGACCACTCCAACGATGAGAACCCCGATCAAAAACCGGCGCCGGGTGCGCCGCTGATCGGCCTCGGTGGGTTCGTTGTTCTGCAACATGTTTCGAGCTTAGCTGCGCCGAATCTGAGAGCCCCGAATGCCGCGTGCATCCCTGCCGAGATCTCAGCCGCGACGACCCGTTCTGGGCGATTGCGGGGAGGGTTCGACTTGATATCCGCAGTTACGCGAGCCATCGTCAAAGCACTGGTCCAATGTCTCGCCGCGGGGTACCGTTTCGTCATGTCGCAGATCACACCCACACCGTTCACCTGGCCGCACGGATTTCTCTGGGGGTCGGCGACGGCCGCCGCGCAGATCGAGGGCGCCGGCCACGCCGGTGGCAAGGAAGATTCGATCTGGGATGCGTTCGCGCGGGTGAAGGGCGCCATCGCGGGCGACGACGACCTTGAGACAGCGGTCGATCACTACCACCGGATGCCCGCCGATGTGCGGCTCATGTCCTCGCTCGGCCTCGACGCCTACCGGTTCTCGACCAGCTGGGCCCGCGTGCGCCCGGGCGATCGAGCGATGAACCTCGAGGGGCTGGACTTCTACTCCCGCCTGGTCGACGAGCTGCTCGGCGCCGGCATTCTGCCCTGGCTCACCCTGTACCACTGGGACCTGCCGCAGGCCCTCGAGGAGGAAGGCGGCTGGGCGAACCGCGACACCGCCTACCGGTTCGTCGACTACGCAAGGGATGTCTACTCCGCGCTGGGCGACCGGGTCACCCACTGGACCACCTTCAACGAGCCGTTCTGCTCCTCACTGCTCGGCTACGGATCGGGCGCCCATGCGCCGGGCCGGCAAGATGGCCGGGCTACGGTCGCTGCGGTGCATCACCAGCACCTCGCGCACGGGCTCGCGGTGAACGCGCTGCGCTCGGCCGGGGCGCAGAACCTCGGGATCACCCTGAATCTCACAAATGCCGTACCGCGCGATGCGGCCGACCCGATCGACATTGAAGCGGCCCGTCGACTCGACTCGCTCGCCAACCGCATCTTCCTCGACCCACTGCTGCGCGGCACCTACCCCGACGACACCCTGCACGACCTCGAGCCGTTCGGACTCGCCGAGGTCATCCACTCCGATGACCTTTCCATCATCAGCTCCCCGCTGGATTTTCTGGGGGTCAACCACTATCACGATGACCTCGTGAGCGGCCATGCGGATGCCTCGGCGACCGATGGTCACGCCGGAGGCGCCGACCGGCCCGTCGGTTCGCCGTGGATCGGATCGGAGTACATCACCTTCCCCAGCCGCGGACTGCCCCGCACCGCGATGGACTGGGAGGTCAACCCCGACGGCCTGCGCCTGCTGCTGGTGCGGCTCGGTCAGGAGTACGACCGGCTGCCGCCGCTCTACGTCACCGAGAACGGCGCCGCCTACGACGACACGGTGAGCGCCGACGGCGCCGTGCACGATGCGGAACGCACGGAGTACATCGTGGCGCACATCAACAAGGTGGGTGAGGCGATCGCGGCCGGCGCCGACGTGCGCGGGTACTTCGTCTGGTCACTGCTCGACAACTTTGAGTGGTCGTACGGCTACGAGAAACGGTTTGGCATCGTGCGGGTCGACTACAAGACGCTCGAACGCACGGTGAAGGACAGTGGGCGCATGTACGCGGCGCACATTCGGGCGGCACAGGGGGGCTGAGCCGGGCGCCGCCCGGGCCTCGCGGCACGTGTTTAGGAGGTTGGCACTGGTTTGAACACGTGCGAGCTCCCCAAACGCTTGCCACCGACGGATGCCGGCGCCGCGGCATCCGCTCGGCGCGCCTCAGCGCAGCTGCGGAACCACCTCGGCGGCCAAAAACTCCAGGTGCTCGAGGTCGGACAGATCCATGATCTGCAGGTAGACGCACTCGACGCCGGAATCGGCGAGAGCGCCGAGTCGGTCGACGATCTCGGAGGCGGTGCCTGCAAGGCCGTGCTCACGCAGCTCGGCCGGCTCGCGACCGACCGAGGCCGCCCGGCGGGCGAACTCCGTCTCATCCGAGCCGCCGACGGCGATCAGCGCCGCCGAGTAGGTGAGCTCGGCCGGGTCGCGGTCGATGGCCTCACAGGCCGCCCGCACGCCGTCGAACTTGCCCGCAATGTCGGCGAAGTCGGGAAACGGCAGGTTGAACTCGGTCGCGAAGCGAGCCGCGAGTTTCGGGGTGCGCTTGGCACCGCCGCCACCCACGATCACCGGCACTCGCGCCTGTGTGGGCTTCGGCAGCGCCGGCGAATCGACGAGGGTGTAGTGCTCGCCGGCGAAGTCGTAGCGGGCCCCGACCGGGGTGTTCCACAGCCCGGTGATGATCTCGAGCTGTTCCTCGAGCAGGCCGAACCGTTTGTCCGGAAACGGGATGCCGTAGGCGAGGTGCTCCTGCTCGAACCAGCCGGTGCCAAGGCCGAGCTCGACGCGCCCACCCGACATCTGGTCGACCTGCGCGACCTGGATGGCCAGAATTCCCGGCGGCCGGTAGGTCACCGAGGAGACCAGGGTACCCAAACGGATGCGTTTTGTCTCCCGCGCCAACCCGGCGAGGGTGGTCCAGGCATCCGTCGGGCCGGGCAGGCCATCACCGTCACCCATGACCTGGTAATGGTCGCTGCGAAAGAATGCGTCGAAGCCGAGCCGCTCGGTGGCCTGCGCGACGGCCAGGACGTCATCGTAGCTGGCACCCTGCTGGGGCTCGGTGAAAATGCGAAATTTCATGGGTTCTCCTGAGTTAGTTCTAGAAATTCGACGCCTGGCACCAGCTCGAACCGGGCACGCATCACGACGAGTGCTTCGGGGTTCTGGTCGATCAGTACGAAGCGACGGCCGAGGGCGGCCGCGACGGCTCCGGTGGTGCCGCTGCCAGCGAAGAAGTCGAGCACCCAGTCGCCCTCGCGACTGGACGCCTGGATGATGCGCCGCAGGATTCCGACCGGTTTCTGGGTGGGGTAGCCGGTTTTCTCCTTGCCGGTGGGCGAGACGATGGTGTGCCACCAGACATCCGTCGGCAGTTTGCCCTTGGCGACTTTTTCGGGCGTGACCAGACCAGGGGCCATATACGGCTCCCGGTCTACGGTCGTGGAGTCGAAGTAGTAGCTGGCCGGATTCTTCACGTAGACCAGAATCGTGTCGTGTTTGGTCGGCCACTTGTTCTTCGATTTGGCACCGTAATCGTAAGCCCAGATGAGCTCGTTGAGAAAGCATTCCCGGCCGAACAGGGCGTCGAGAAGCACCTTGGCGTAGTGCGCTTCGCGGTAATCGAGGTGCAGGTAGAGCGTGCCGTCGTCGGCCAGCAGCCGCCAGGCCTCGATCAGGCGCGGCTCCAGAAAAGCCCAATAGTCCTCAAACTGGTCGTCGTAGCCGAGCAGGTCGCCCTTGATGCGCTCGTAGCGCTGGCCCTTGAATCCGGTGATCGTTCCGGTCGCGTGGGATCCATCGGTGGCGACCGAACGCACCGACGTGGTGGTCTGGCGTTTCTGTGACCGGCCGGTGTTGAACGGCGGGTCGAGATAGATCAGGGTGAAGGCACCGTCCGGCAGGCTCGGCAACACCTTGAGGTTGTTGGCGTGGATGACACGGCTCGGACTGGTCGGTGTCCACGAGAAAGGCATTTGTCTATTCTTTCAGCCTCCGCGCCGTCTATCGGTTTAGTCTGTCTGGATGACTGCTGAATCGGCTACCATCCACTCGCAGGATCTGGCTGAAGCCGGCACTCTGCAGGTGCGCCACACCCCCGAGCAGAACCGGTACACGGTCTGGCTCGGCGACGACTGCGTCGGCCTGGCCGACTACGTCACCACGCAATCGGCGGTGCATTTCACTCACACCGAGGTCGACCCGACCCGGCGCGCCCACGGTTTGGCGAGCATCCTGGTCGAGCAGGCGCTCGACGACGTGCGCGTGCGCACCGACCTGGCCGTGGTGGCCGATTGTTCGTATGTGGCGCATTGGATCGACACGCACGCGGAGTACCAGGACCTGCTGACCCGCGGCCGGTAGCCGGTAGCCGGTAGCCGGTAGCCGGTAGCCGGTAGCCGATTCTGGGTGAGCGGATGTCGGCATCCGCTCATCTAGGGAACCCGGGTCAGCCATTCCTCGGTGCTGAACTTGTTCGCGACGAGCTCGGTGGCCTTGGCGTATTCCTCGGCGGTGACGTCGCCCTCGGAGGCATCGTAGAGGCCGGTGAAGGTCTCCTTCATGCGTTCGATGATCTCGGCACGGCTCAGGCCGGTCTGGCTGCGCAACGGATCGACGCGCTTGGCGGCACTCGTAATGCCCTTGTCGCTGAGTTTTTCGCGGCCAATGCGCAGCACCTGCACCATTTTTTCGCCGTCCATGTCGTAGCTCATGGTGACGTGGTGCAGTACGGCGCCGCTTCCGAGACGTTTCTGGGCGGCCCCGCCGATCTTGCCGGTCGGGCTCGTGATGTCATTGAGCGGCTGGTAGTGCGCGTCGATGCCGAGCGATTTGAGCGCGGTGATGACCCACTCGTCCAGAAAGGCGTAGGAGTCGGCGAAGCTCATGCCCTGCACGAGGTCGGTCGGCGCGTAGATCGAATAGGTGATGACCGAGCCGGCCTCCATGAACATGGCGCCGCCGCCGCTGATGCGCCGAACCACGGTGAAGCCGTACTTCGCGGCGTTCTCGGGGTCGACCTCGTTTTTGAGCGACTGAAAACTGCCGATGACGACGGCCGGTTCGTTCCACTCCCAGATGCGTAGGGTGGGTTGGCGTCGTCCCTCGCCGACCTCGGTGGCGAGCACCTCGTCGAGGGCCATCTGCAGCACGGGCGCGACCGGCGTCTGGGAGTGGATGATCTGCCAGTCGTAGTCGCGCCAGGTGCTCGCCTGCGCGAGCGACCGACGAATGGCGACCGCGACGGCCTCCGGCGAGAAGCCGAGCAGAATCGCGCCGGCCGGCAGCGCGCCACGCACGGCGTCCGCGATCGCAGCGGCCGTACTGCCGGCGGGCAGGCCGGTCACCGCCGCGTTGATGTCCTCGAGGGCATCGTCGGGTTCGAGAAAGAAATCCCCGGCCAGACGAAAATTGGCGATGACATCGTCGACGACATCGAGATCAACGACGACCAGTTTGCCGCCCGGAACCTTATATTCACCATGCATGGTTTCAGCCTACGGCGTGAATCGTTCGTCGAGCCAGGAGACGAGGTCGCCGATGACCTCGTCGCGGTTGATCTCGTTGAAGACCTCGTGGCGCGCACCCGGGTACACGATCAGGCGCACATCGCGCAACCCCGACCGCTTGATATAAGAGGTCACCAGTTTGAGCGCGCTGCGTTCGCCGCCGACGGTGTCGTCGCCGCCGACTAGCACGAGCATGGGCAGTTCGCTGGGCAGATTTTTCGCTGGCCGGCCGAACAGGCGGGCAGCCTCACGCAGGCCGAACAGCTTGGCGAGCGGCGTCGCCGTGGTCAGCGGGTCGGCCACGAACGCCTGCGCTACGGCCGGGTCCCGGCTGAGCCACTCGACTCCGGTCGTGCCGAGTGTTTTGTGCTTGCGGTTAAGGTCGCCGCCGTCGAGATAGCCCGGCCAGCGGTAGGCGCTGCCGGAGAGCACGATCGCGTCGTACTCGGCGGCGTGCGCGTTCACGATCATTTGGGCCATGAACGATCCCCAGCTGTGTCCGAGCAGCACGAGGGGCAGTGTCGGGTTTTCTGAGCGGATGATTCCACTCAGCTTATGCACGCCGGCCACGGCCGCGCGCAGCCCGCCGGCGCCCAGCCGACCAAGTTTCGTGTGGTCACCGCCATGCTGGGCTAGCCCGGTCTGGCCGTGGCCGAGGTGGTCGTCGGCGTAGACGCTGTAGCCGGCTCGATTAAGGTCCGCGGCGAGCGCCGCGTAGCGCTGGGCGTGTTCGCCGACGCCGTGGGCGAGCTGGATCACGGCTTTGGGGGCGTCGATCGGCCAGACGTAGTAGGTGACGACCAGGCCAGAGGCATCCGTATATGTGGGCACGAGGATATTCTGCCCTGTTCCGGGCCTGCTGCCAATATACTTAGCATAGCTAATTTGCTATGCTAAGGATATATGGAATCACGAATGCACCCCAAGACCGCGGCCCTCGGCGTCATCAAGGCGCAGCCGCCCCTGAACAGCGAGCCCGTCGCGGCGAACAACACCGCCGAGCTCAGCCACGAATTTCGTCTGGCCAACGGCCGCCTCGCCCGCCGCCTGCGCCAGGAGAAGGCCGAGAACGAACTCGGCAGCGGCCAGTTCTCAGCCCTCGGCGTGCTCTACGTGCACGGCCCGTTAACGCTCACCGAACTCAGCGAGTTCGAGCGCGTCACCCCGCCGTCAATGACCCGCACGGTCAAATGCCTCGTCGATGCCGGCCTCGTCGCCCGCACCGATTCCACCCTCGACGGCCGCAAGATCGTGCTGCGCACAACGGATGCCGCGAGCGAGATGATGACCGAGACCCGCAAGCGTCGAGATGCCTGGCTGGTGCAACGCGTCGCCCAGCTCAGTCCCGCCCAGCGCAGCACCCTCGCCGATGCGACCATCATCATGAAGGAGCTCGCCGACAGTTGAGTGCCATGTTTCGCTCGCTGAGCGTCGTCAATTACCGCATCTGGTTCGCGGGGGCTTTGGTGTCGAACATCGGCACATGGATGCAGCGCACCGCCCAGGACTGGATCGTTCTCACCCAGCTCACCAACTACGACGCGACAGCGGTCGGCATCACCATGGCGCTGCAGCTCGGCCCGCAGCTCGTGCTCATGCCGTGGTCCGGCCTCATCGCCGACCGCTTCAACCGGCGCAAGCTGCTCATTCTCACCCAGACCCTGATGGGCCTGCTCGCGCTCGGCCTCGGCATTCTGACCGTGCTCGAGGTGGCCCAGCTCTGGCACGTCTACCTGTTCGCCCTCGGCCTCGGCGTCGTCGCCGCCATCGACGCGCCCGCCCGTCAGACCTTCGTCTCCGAGCTCGTCGCCGAAGACCAGCTGTCGAACGCGGTCGCGCTGAACTCAGCGTCATTCCACGGTGCACGCCTGATCGGGCCGGCCGCCGCCGGTCTGCTCACGGTCGCCGTCGGCGCCGGCTGGGTCTTCATGATCAACGCGGTCACCTTCGCCGCGACCGTCTTCGCCATGACGCTGCTGCGCACCCACCAGCTACGTCGCCAACCGAAGGCAAGCCGGGAGCGCGGCCAACTCCTCGCCGGCTTCCGCTACGTGCGGGGTCGCTCCGACATCGTCGTCGTCATGATCGCGGTCTTTCTGATCGGCACCTTCGGCCTCAACTTCGCCATCTTCACCTCGACCATGGCCACAATCGAGTTCGGCCAGGGCGCTGCAGAGTTCGGCCTGCTCAGCTCGATCATGGCCATCGGCGCTGTCATCGGCGCGCTCCTCGCCGCCCGGCGCAGCCGCGCCAGGCTCCGCCTGATCGTGCTCGGCGCCGCCCTGTTCGGCCTGGCCTGCGCCCTGTCGGCCATTATGCCGACATATGCCACTTTCGCCATATCTCTCACCCTGGTCGGCCTGTCGTCGCTCACCCTGATGACCACCGCGAACGCCTACGTGCAAACGACGACCCGCCCCGAGATGCGCGGCCGCGTCATGGCGCTCTACATGGCCATCTTCGTCGGCGGCACTCCCCTCGGCGCCCCGCTGGTCGGCTGGGTAGCGGATGCATTCGGCCCGCGCTGGGCGCTCGGCCTCGCCGGGGTCTCCGGCCTGTTGGCCGCACTGGTCGTGCTGTTTTGGATGGTGCGGTATCGCCGGCTTCGGGTGCAGGTGCATCCGTTCTCGGCGCCCCGGGTGCGCGTTCTGCACGCCGGCGACGGGCGCGAGGCGCCGTCGGTGCGGCCGAGGCGCCGAGGCCGGTCCGCCGTGCTGGAGCGGGAGCAGGCGCCGGCCGCGCCCGAGGGATCGGAGCCCGACCTCGATCGAGAGACCGCGACCCGGGAGATCGCGATCGTCGAGGCGACGGTTCCGCGCTAACTTCGGGCGGTTGCCACTGAGTAGACAACTTCGATGGGTTACGACCCCGCAGCACCCGACAAAGTTGTCCGCTGAAGGACGGCCTAGCGAACCCCACCCATCAGGCGCAGCACCGGGCGGGAGATCAGAACGAGCAGGAGCCCGAGCACAATCGCGATGCTGCCGAGCGCGCTGAAGTAGACCCGCCCTGGCGCAGTGGCGTACCAGGTGGCGAGCACACCCGACACGGCGGAGCCGAGCGCGACCGAGAGAAAGAACAGAGCCACCATCTGTGTCTTGAAGACCTCCGGCGCGAGCTTGGTGGCGACCGAGAGTCCGACCGGTGAGAGCAGCAGCTCGGCAATCGTAAAGACCAGCAGAATTCCGATCATCGCCAGGAGTGGCGTCGAGTTCGCGGCACCGCCGGCGAACGGCAGGAACAGCAGGAAGGCGCCGCCCATCACGGCGGTTCCCACCGCGAACTTGATCTGCGTGGAGGGCTGCCGCGTTCCCAACCTGGTCCACAGGGAGGCGAAGATGCCGGAGAGCACGATGATGAGCACGGGATTGATGGACTGCACACAGGACACCGGCATCTCCCAGCCGAACAGCGCGCGGTCGAGTCGCTCGTCCGAGTAGATCGTGACGACCGTGAATTGCTGTTGGTAGAGCGACCAGAACGCCGCACTAGCGATAAATAGCGGAATGAAGGCGTAGACCCGTTTGCGCTCGACCGTGGTGATCTGGCAGTTCGTCAGGATCACCACGAAGTAGGCAATTGTCCCGACGATCGTCAGCCCGATCACGATGGTGACCAGATTGCTCGCGGTAATCATCCCGGTGAGCCCGAGCACGACAATAACGCCGAGCGTCGCGATCGCAATGACGGTGTAGCGGGGCCAGCGTGAACGCGGCAGAGGATCGGAAACCCGCCGGGCGGCATCCGGCGCGTAGAGCGTGCCGACAACGGATGTTGCGTTCGCCTTCAGTCCACCGCTGCCGATAGCCACCAGGATGAGGCCAGCGACGAGCCCACCGATTCCGGGCACGACGGCCAGGGCGATGTGGCCGAGCATAATGGCGATGGCGCTGCAGAACAGCACCCGCTCCGAGCCGAGGAGACGATCGGCGATCCAGGCGCCGAGGATCGTTGCGAGGTAGACGCCACCGCCGTATGCACCGACGATGCCGGCCGCAGTGGTCTGCGGGATTCCCAGGCCGCCGTCGGCCGCCGAGAAGTATAAATACAACAACAGGATGCCCTGCATGCCGTAAAAGGAAAACCGCTCCCACATCTCGACGCCGAAGATGTTGGCGAGTGAACGCGGCTGTCCAAAGAAGGAGCGGTCATCGCGGGCAGCGGCGTGGTCGACGACTTTGCTCATGCGCCATGATTATCAATCGCCCCGGGAGAAAACATCGACCGGCTCCTGCCGAAGCAGGAGGCACACCGCCGGAACCCCCGACACGGGCGCGGGATGGTCCAGGCGACCTCGCCGCTCTACACGCCACCCTCGGCTCCGAGCACCGGTGTCCGTCTAGGCTTGACCGATGAGCTCCGAAACCCTGCGCGTCAGCCTGCCCGACCCCGACCTGCGCGCCGCCCTCGGCGAGCTGCCCGATGGCGTCGAGGTCATCGAGTGGGCGATGGAAGGCCCGGCACCTATTCCCGAGATCGACCTTGTCGTGACACCGTACATGGGCGCCGCCAACCGGGTGGCCCACCTCGCGGGCGTGCGCACCCGGCTCGTGCAGAGCCAGTCCATCGGCTACGACGGCATCGACACGCTGCTGCCCGCCGGGCACGTGTTCGCCAACGCCGCCTCCGTGCACGAGACCTCGACCGCCGAGCTCACCCTCGCTCTGATTCTGGCCTCCCAGCGCGGCATCGACGACTTCGTACGCGCCGCCGAGCGGGGCGAGTGGGCGCCAGCGCAGCACGCGAGCCTGGCCGACCGCACCGTGCTGCTGCTCGGTTACGGCGGCGTCGGCCACGCCATCGAAACCCGGCTGCTTGCCTTCGAAACCACGGTCATTCGCGTCGCCCGCACCGCCCGCACCGACGAACGCGGCACGATCTACGGCTTCGAGTCCCTGCCCGAACTGCTTTCGAGGGCCGATATCGTCGCGGTCGGCGTGCCGCTCACGCCGGAAACCACCGGCATGGTCGATGACGCGTTCCTGTCGCTCATGCCGGGCGGCGCCCTGCTGGTGAACATCGCCCGCGGCCCGGTCGCCGACACGGAGGCGCTGCTCGCTCACGCCACCAGCGGCCGAATCCGGCTCGCGCTCGACGTGACCGATCCGGAACCGCTGCCGGCGGGGCATCCACTTTTCGCGCTGCCCAACGTGATCATCTCCCCCCACGTGGGCGGCGCCTCGAGCGCGATGCTGCCACGCATGGCCCTGCTCGTTCGCCAGCAAATAGAACGGATGCTGCGCGGCGAGACCCCGATCAACGTCGTGTTGACGAGT
Source organism: Cryobacterium sp. M91 (assembly GCF_002929615.1). Taxonomy (NCBI): domain Bacteria; kingdom Bacillati; phylum Actinomycetota; class Actinomycetes; order Micrococcales; family Microbacteriaceae; genus Cryobacterium; species Cryobacterium sp. M91. The sequence goes on from NZ_PJJT01000076.1 coordinate 21,308, forward strand.
TAGTCGGGCACTGCGCGCCCCGCCGCGACCGTAGGCTGGGACCATGGTCTCAGCACTCACTCCGGCACGCCAGGATGACATCGAAGAAGCACTCAAAAACGTGATGGACATCGAGATCGGCATCAACGTCTTCGACCTCGGCCTGATCTACGGCCTGGCCTGGGACGACGACACCGACACACTCGTCATCCAAATGACCCTCACCTCGGCCGGCTGCCCCGAGCAGGAGGTATTGACGGAGCAAACCGAGCAGGCCCTCGTCGGCGTGGTCGAACGCCATCGGATCAACTGGGTCTGGATGCCGCCGTGGACGCCCGACAAGATCACCGACGACGGTCGCGACATGATCAGCGCCCTCGGTCTGAGGCTGTAACCACCCACTGTCTCTGCGGCTGGGGCAACCCGGCCACGTGCTCCTGCCTCGAACGGATGCCTGAGTCCCGCGCGAGTTACTTCCCTCCGCCCTGGTGCGCCCGGGCGACGCGCGTCGCGCTGTCGCTTGGTGCAGACGCGTGTGCACCAAACGGGCGCTCCCAAGTTATGACGATTTGCCTATCGCGCGACCGGGTGATCCTCGTGTAACCTGTGGTCAGACCACATGATTCTGAGAGGACCCGATGACCGCCCCACGCGCCTGGCAGGTCGTGCTCGACGCTGTTGAACGCGACCTGCTCGACGGCCGGCTCAGCCCGGGAGACCACCTGCCGCCCGAGCGCACCCTTGCCGCCGACCTGGGCGTCGGCCGATCCAGTGTACGCGAGGCCCTACGCGTGCTCGAAGTGCTCGGTCTGATCCGCACCGCGGTCGGTTCCGGTCCCTCGGCGGGCGCGATTATCGTCGCCCGCCCCGGCGGTGGCATGTCCGCGCTCATGCGCCTGCAGGTCGCGGCCCAGGGCTTTGCGGTGGCCGACGTGGTCAAAACCCGACTCGTGCTTGAGGGCTCGATCGTCACCGACCTCGTGGCCGCAGGCTCCCCCGACCTGGCCGCCTCCGCGCAGATCCTCACCGCGATGGAAAACCAGACCCTCACCGAAGCCGAATTTCTCGCCCTCGACGCGGCGTTCCACCTCGCCCTCGCCGAAACGAGCGGCAACCAGGTCGTCACGGCGACGATGGCCGGCCTCCGCAGCGCGATCGAGGGGTACGCGCGGGCCGGCGCGGCGGGCCTCGAGAACTGGCCGGCAACATCCGCTCGCCTGATGCTGGAGCATCGCGGCATTCTGGCCGCCATTCTGTCCGGTGAAGCGGATGCCGCCCGCCTCGCGATGCACGCCCACATCTCCGGCTACTACGCCGAAACCCACCTGCGCGATCACTAGAGAAGGACGACCATGGTTCAACGACGCATCCCCAAAATCAAAGATCTCGCCCCGCTGATGAAATTCAAGAGCCCGGAGCTCAACGCGAAGAAGCGCCGGCTGGCCGCCGCGCTCACGATCGCGGACCTGCGCGCCATCGCCCAGAAGCGCACGCCGAAGGCCGCCTTCGACTACACCGAGGGCGCGGCCGAGGCCGAAATATCGCTCGGCCGGGCCCGCCAGGCCTTTGAGGACATCGAGTTCCACCCGTCGATCTTGCGCGACGTGTCGACCGTGACGACCGGCTGGGATGTGCTCGGGGCGCAGGTTTCGCAGCCGTTCGGTATCGCGCCCACCGGATTCACCCGCATGATGCAGACCGAGGGCGAGACCGCCGGGGCGCACGCGGCGGCTCGGGCCGGAATCCCCTTCGCGCTGTCGACCATGGGTACCACCTCGATCGAAGACGTCAAGGCCGCCAACCCGAACGGCCGCAACTGGTTCCAGCTGTACATGTGGAAGGACCGCGACCGGTCGATGGCCCTCGTGGACCGGGCCGCGAAGGCCGGTTTCGACACGCTGCTGGTGACCGTGGACGTGCCCGTGGCGGGCGCCCGGCTGCGCGACAAGCGCAATGGCTTCTCGATTCCGCCGGCGCTCACCCTCGGCACGGTCCTCAACGCGCTGCCCCGGCCGGAGTGGTGGATCAACTTTCTGACCACCGAACCGCTCGTCTTCGCGAGTCTTGACCGCTGGAGCGGCACGGTCGCTGACCTGCTCGACACGATGTTCGACCCCACGGTCGACTTCGAGGACCTGGCCTGGATCAAGGCGCAGTGGCCCGGCAAGGTCGTCGTCAAGGGCGTGCAGAACCTCGAGGACGCCAAGCGCCTCGTCGATCTCGGCGTCGACGGCATCACCCTCTCGAACCATGGCGGTCGCCAGCTCGACCGGGCGCCAATTCCGTTCCGCCTGCTGCCGCAGGTCGCGCGCGAGGTCGGTGCGCACACCGAGGTGCACCTCGACACGGGCATCATGTCGGGCGCCGACATCGTGGCTTCGATCGCGCTCGGCGCGCGCTTCACCATGATCGGCCGCGCCTACCTCTACGGCCTGATGGCCGGCGGTGAGGCCGGGGTCGACCGCACGATCCAGATTCTGTCGGAGCAGGTCAGCCGCACGATGCGGCTGCTCGGAGTGAACTCGCTCGAGGAGCTGAACCCCGGGCACGTGACGCAGCTGTCCCAGCTGATGCCGGTCGCCGCTCCCATGGTCGCCGCGGCCGAGGCTGTTCCCGCGCGGAAGGCTCCGGTACGCAAGGCTCCGGTAGGCACAGCCGCTGCGCCGAAACAGAGCGTCGGTGCATCCGCTGCCGTGACGGTCACGCCGGTCAAGCGGGCGCCGAGGAAGACGGCACCGCCGAAATAGCCCCCGCGGCGCAGCCCGGTCCGGGTTGCGCCGCGGCTTATGGCCGTTGGACCCGATGCGCCGCGATGCGGCGTTCAGATTCGTCGAGGTCGATAATTCCTTCGGCGACGCCGATCACGAAGTCGAACCCCTCGTTGGCGGTGAAATCGTGAGCAAATCCGTTGATCCACAAAAAGAGAACCATCAGGGTCCAACCGGTGCGCTTGTTTCCGTCCACGAGCGGATGATTACGCACGAGCGATTCGAGCAAGGCTGCGGCCTTGCGATCAAACGTCGGGTAGGCATCCGTTCCAAACATGGACGCCGACGGCCGGGCCAGCGCAGATGCGAGGAGGCCGGCGTCCCGTACGTGGAATCCGTAGCGCTCGGTCACCTGAAGCGCGTCGGCGACCTCCAGGTATCGGGTCATGCGTCTTCGAGCCGCTGCAGCAACTCGGCGTCATGGGTCAGTACGAACTGTAGGCCCGACTCGATTTCATCTCGACGCGAGTAGCGGTCGACAATCAGCGTTGCCCCCTGCAGCAGCAGAGCGTGCTTCGACACGTGTTGTGCCGCCGCGAGCTCTTCCAGTTGACGATCGAGCTCCTCCGGGATGCGCACATTGATAGCCATACCAAAATGGTACCGCCATTGGTTTTTGGCGGCAAGAGCCGAACGTCAGGCCAGGTTCTCGCGGAACGCCCGCAGTGCGAGCGCGTCGTCTTCCCAGGCGCCGCCCTCATGCCCGTTGTATGGCCAGACCGTGATCTGCTTCGGGCCGGCATAGTTGTTGTAGGCCGCGAAGACAGTCGATGGCGGGCAAATCGGATCCATCAGTGCCGCCGTCATGGTCACCGGCGCGGTGGCCCGCTTGGCGAAATTGACGCCGTCGAAGTAGGACAGCACGTCGTGCACACGAGCCACCTTGAGCCGGTGGGTCGCCAGATATTGGCCCAGCTCGCGGTACGGCTGCGCGTCGGTGATAACGGATGCCCGCGGAAAGTCGCACAGAAACGGCACCCGAGCGACCACGGCGGAAAGGTCCGGAACCAGTCCGGCCACGGCGAGTGCGATTCCACCGCCCTGACTGGTGCCCATCACGCCGACGCGGGCTTCGTCGACGAGCGCCAGGCTGCGGGCCGCCGCGACGGCGCGCACGGCGTCGGTGAAGAGGCGGCGGTAATAGTAGGTCTCGCGGGAGTCAATGCCGCGAGTCATAAACCCTGGGACCTGTGGGCCGCTCCCGGCGTCATCGGCAGTATCGCCGGCGCTGCCGCCGTAGCCCTGCCCGCGCAGGTCCATCTCGAAGTGGGCGAAACCGGCGGATGCCCACAGCAGATTCTCGAAAGCCTGCCCGCGTCCCCGGCCGTAGCCGTGAAACTGCACGATGGTCGGCAGCGGACCGCTCGCGCCGACGGGCACCCGCAGCCAGGCCTTGATCGGCTGCCCGCCGAAGCCGGCGAAGGTCAGGTCGAACACGTCCAGCGTGCTGAGCCCGGCGTCGACCTTCAAGGCTGTGACATTAAGCGGATGGCCCTCGGCCTCGGCGAGGGTGTCGGCCCAGAACGCGTCGAAGTCGCCCGGGTCGGCCTGGCCGCTGCGATAGGCACGGAGTTCGGCTTCGGGCAGGTCGGTGTACATGCCCTTCAGCCTAGAGCCGCCCGCCTGGCGCCGTAGCCGTCACGCAGGGGCATCCGCTCTTGCGGTGGCTGATTCAGGAAACGCGCGTTCGCCGAGCCGCGATCCCCGCGGAACGGGGCGGGCCGGGCCGGTGCCGCGAACCGACCGGAGGCCTACTTCGCGGCGGTGAGGTCGGCCAGCACCAGGCGCAACTGCTCGACAGCCCAGTCCACGTCGTCAGCCGAGACGACGATCGGCGGGGCGAGCCGAATGGTCGAGCCGTGGGTGTCCTTGGCGAGCACGCCGCGGGCGAGCAGCGCCTCGCAGACGACGCGGCCCGGGGCCAGCGCGGGGTCGATGTCGATGCCGGCCCAGAGACCGACGCCGCGCACCTCGACCACGCCGTGGCCGATCAGCGCCGAGAGCCCGGCATGAAGGCGTGCACCGAGTTCGGTCGCTCGCTTCTGGTATTCGCCCGTGGCCAGCATTTTCACGACGGCCAGGCCCACGGCGGCGGCGAGCGGGTTGCCACCGAAGGTGGAGCCGTGCTCGCCGGGGTGCAGCACTCCGAGTACGTCGGTGTTGCCGACGACCGCCGACACCGGCACGATGCCGCCACCGAGGGCCTTGCCGAGCAGGTAAAGGTCGGGCACGACGCCGACCAGGTCGCAGGCGAAGGTCGAGCCGGTGCGGCCGAGCCCCGACTGGATTTCATCGGCGATGAACAGCACGTTCAGACGCGTCGTAATCTCGCGCACGGCCGGCAGATAGGCCGCCGGCGGCACGACGATGCCGGCCTCGCCCTGGATCGGTTCGAGCAGCACGGCGACGGTGTTCTCGTCGATGGCAGCCTCGAGCGCCGCGGCGTCGCCGTAGGGCACGGTGCGAAAACCGGGTGTGAACGGTCCGAAACCGGCGCGGGCCGATTCGTCGTCGGAGAAGCTGATGATGGTGGTGGTGCGGCCGTGAAAGTTGCCGGCGGCGACGATGATGTTGGCCAGATCGGGCGCGACGCCCTTGACTCGGTAGCCCCAGGCGCGGGCGACTTTGATGCCGGATTCGACGGCCTCGGCGCCGGTGTTCACGGGCAGCACCATGTCTTTGCCGGCGAGTTCGGAGAGCGCGGTGACGAACGGGCCGAGCTGGTCGTTGTAGAAGGCGCGGCTGGTCAGCGTGATGCGGCCGAGCTGCGCACGGGCGGCGTCAAGCAGAACCGGGTTGGAGTGCCCGAAGTTCACGGCGGAATACGCGGCGAGACAGTCCAGATAGCGGTGACCGGCGACATCCGTTACCCAGGCGCCGTCACCGGTCGCGACAACGACCTCGAGCGGGTGGTAATTGTGCGCGGCGTGCGCGCTTTCCTGGGCGATCAGTGCGGTGGCTTCAGGCGAAACGGATGCTACGGGCACGGTCTCGGCGGTCAGGTTCGTGGTCATATCGTGCTCCTTCAGGTTGGGCGCGGTCATCGGCGCAGCTCGAGCGTGCAGCACTTGACGCCGCCGCCGCCGAGCAGCAACTCGGACAGGTCGACGCCGATCGGGTTGTAGCCGCGGGCGCGCAGCTGCTGTTCGAAGTCCTTGGCGCGGGCGGCGATGACGACGTTGTAGCCGTCGGAGTAGGAGTTGAGTCCGAGGATGGAGGCATCCTCTTCGGTGACGATAATGGCGTCGGGATAACGTTCCTGCAGAATCGCGAGGCTCGGAGCATCGAACGCGCTCGGCAGGTACGCGATATTGCTGTCATCGAGCACGGCAACGGCGGTGTCGAGGTGGTAAAAGCTCGGGTTGATTAGGCGCAGGGTGATGACCGGGCGGCCGGCGATAATCGAGAGCTCTGCATGGCTGTTCGAATCGCTACGAAAGCCGGTGCCGGCCAGAATAACGTCACCGACCAGCAAAAAGTCGCCCTCGCCCTCGTTGGTTTCGATCGGCACGCGCACGTCGAAGCCGTTGGTGCCGAACCAGTCCATGTAGGCGGGACCTTCGGGCTGGCGCTGTACGTGGGTAAACTTGGCGCCGTAGGCCTGGTTGTCGATGACGAATCCGCCGTTGGCCGCGTAGACCATGTCGGGCAGGCCGTCGATCGGCTCGATCAGCTGCACGTCGTAACCGAGGCCGACGTAGGTGTCGTACAGGGTCTGCCACTGCTCGACGGCGAGCGAGGTGTCGGTGGGCAGGGCCGGGTCCATCCAGGGGTTGATGCGGTAGACCACGGTGAAGAACTGCGGCTTGCACATGAGAATGGTGCGCTTGGTGGCGGTGCGCACCGGAACGGCCGATTCTTCGGAGAGGACGGGGGTGGCTGAGTTGATCGACATGAGGCTCCTTCGTCGTTTCGCGGACCTGAAAACCCACGAAACGTAGGGTGAATGGCGGACCAGGTCGCTCACGAGAGCCCAGCGCGATCGAACCACGATCGTTCCGGGACGCCAGCCTTAGTCTCACACAGCACGATTCAACGTTTCACGCTGATCTGCGCAATAAATCTTCGAGAATGACCGTCGGGACGCACGTTTGCGCACAGCGATCGCCTAGACTCGGCCCATGGACAACCTAGACCACAGCATTCTCGACCTGCTGCGCCAGAATGCGCGTGCCGGCTACGGCGATATCGGATCCGTCGTGGGGCTGTCGGCATCCGCTGTGAAACGTCGCGTTGATCGGCTGGTGGCCGACAAGGTCATTCGCAGCTTCACCATTCAGGTCGACCCGGCCGTCGACGGTATGAGCACGGAAGCCTATGTCGAGCTGTTCTGCCGCGGCACGGTGGCGCCCGACGAACTGCTGCGCATTCTCTCCGGCGTGCCGGAGGTGGTCGATGCCGGAACGATCACCGGCAGCGCCGATGCCATGGTGCACATTCGCGCCCGGGACATTCCCGGCCTCGAGGCGGCCCTCGAAAAGGTGCGCCTCGCGCCCAACGTCGACCACACCCGGAGCGCGATCGTCTTGTCCCGCCTGATTCACCGTTCGGTCGAGTAATTTCGAGGGCTAGTCCGTGGGGACGGGCTTTTGGCGCACCGGGCCGACCAAGTGCAGCAGGGTTACCGCGGCGATCGACCCGGCGCAGAGGATGCCGGCGAGCACGACGATCTGAAACCGGCCGGCCTCCAGCGGCGATGCTCCGCCAAAGAGCGCGCCGACGAACGCCCCGGGCAACGTCACGAGGCCGGTGGTTTTGGTCTGATCCGTGGACGGGATGATGGCGAAATAGACCGCTTGCCGGGCGAGTTCCCGGGTGGACTGGCTCGGTGTGGCGCCGAGCGCGAGCCAGCCCTCGACCTCGTCCCAGTGGTCGCCGACCGCTTCGGTGAAGCGCCGACCGCTCAGCGTCGCGATCGACATGGCATTGCCGATGACGATGCCGCCGATGGCGAGCACGTAGCGCGGCGAAAATTCAATCGCTCCGGTCGTGAACACGATCGTCAGCGTGACGACAACACCGAGCCCCATCGCCGCAGCAACCCGTACCAGGTGGCGCCGGTTGAAGCCGATCCTCCGGGCCACCGTGCCAACGGCCGCCGCAAACATGACGAGCAGTCCGACACCGACCCAGAGCGGATCGTTGATGATTCCGCTGAGGATCAGGCTGATCGCGGCCAGCTGCAGGGTACCGCGCAGCAGGGCCAACGCCGGCGCGAACGGATGCTGCGTGCGATAGCCGCGCAGCACCGTCACGACCACCGCCAGAAGCAGCATGACACCGACCAGGGTGGGCAGCAGCCCGGCCAGCTGGGCGGGCAGATCGGCCGGGAAAGTCATGAGTTCGAGCCTACCGAGCCGCCGCGGCCTCACGAACGGTGCTTCGTGGGCGTTGAGGCAGGCAGGCACCCGCGCTCTCGGACATTCTGGAGGAACGTACCAACGGTATGCTGTTGCAGCATCCGTTGTAGCGGGGCAAAATTGTCCATAACGTTGAACGGAGGGTCCCGTGCCCGCTTCCTTTGTTGCCATTGATTCCCAGTCGAGTACGCCGCCGTTCGAACAGTTGCGCAGCCAGGTGATTGCGGCCGTGCGCTCCGGCGAGCTCGCCCACGACACTCGCCTGCCGACCGTGCGTGCCCTCGCCGCTGAACTCGGCCTCGCCACGAACACGGTCGCCCGCGCCTATCGTGAGCTGGAGCGTGACGCCGTCATTGAAACCCGCGGCCGATTCGGGTCATTCATCGCTCCCAATGGCGATGCGGCGGCGCGGCAGGCCCAGGCGGCCGCCGCGTCGTTCGCCGCTCGCATTCAGCAGCTCGGGGTGAGCCGGGAGGAGGCGCTCGCTCTCGTCACCGAAGCTCTGGAGCGTCCCAGCGCCTGAACCGCTGGTGCTGTGCTCTTTCTGGGTGCATTGAGTTTTCGCGGTCAGGCACGGCCAGGACAGCTTTTCCTGCCGAGCACCTATTGCCACAGTTGTTTGTATTGCTACTCTGGTACAAAACGCACACAAAGGGAGGGTTTTGTGAATCCGGTCTTGGTGATTTTGGCAGCGCTGGTGATGGCGGGTCTCGGCATCCGTTTGGCCTATATCTCAAGAGCCGAACCGCGCAGACGGATGCTGCACGCCTACTCTCAGCAGGTCGGGCTCGCGTTGGTGCCCGGGATCGTTCCCGAGCTGTCGCGCCGACTCTATCGCCGGGAACGTGCCGGGGTCGTCGGAGCGATGATCGGACTCGTCGTCGGAGCGGCGGCGCTCGTCTCGATGGGCGGGAGCGAGAGCCCGTGGAACGGACTTCTGGTCGGGGTCACGATGACGGTTGCGTCGACAAGCGCCGTGATCCTCAACGATTCGCATGCGGCCTTCGCCCCGGTTCCCGAGGCGCCGCGACTCGCGCGCAGCCTGTCGCCCCGGCTGGCCGACTATGTCACGCCGCTCGACCGCACGTTTTCGCTGGGATTCCTGGCGCTGGCCACCCTCGGCTACATTGCCGTGCTCGGAGTCATCGCGATCAACCCTGAGCGGGTGTTCGATGACGTTTCGGTGCGAACTATTCTCTGGCCGGCCGGACTGCTCCTGGCCCTCGCGGCTGCAGCGAGCCTGCTCACCTGGGCGGCAGCCGGGGCGCTGCTCGATCGCGGCCAGCCGGCCAGCACATCCATCGAACTGGCCTGGAGCGATGCCTTTCGCAGCACCACCCTGCGCAGCCTGGTCGGGATCCCGGGCATCATTGCGGCCGTCAGTACCTGCGTGTTGTTCCTGTCACTCAGCGACTCGATCTATCTGCCGGAGCCCGGCTCGGTCGGGGAGATTCTGGTCGAATCGTTCACGATAATGGGACCGGTGCTGGTCTTCGCCCTAATCGGTTGGAGCGTGACGAGCCTGCGCAATCGCAGCACCACGCACTACCTGCGTCGACTGTGGCCCGAGACAGCCATGGAACTCGACCGGCGCCGGCGCGGCCCAACCGCCGACAACTGGCCCGACGAAGACAGCCGAGAGAAGACCTCGGCATGATGCTGCTGGTCGATCCGCGCTCCGCCACACCGCCCTACGAACAGTTGCGGGTGCAGGTACTCGCCGCCGTTCGTGCGGGTTCACTGGCCCCCGGCGACAAGCTGCCGACCGTGCGCAAACTCGCGGACGATCTGGGGCTCGCCGCCAACACCGTGGCCCGCGCCTACCGTGAGCTCGAGCGCGACGAAGTAATCGAGACGCGCGGCCGCAACGGTTCCTTCATCGCCGCCAGTGGGGATGCCGCCCAGCAGCACGTGCAGGCCGCCGCCGCCGCGTTCGCCGCCCGGGCGCGCAAGCTCGGCGTGGCCCCCGAGGAGGCGCTCACGTTCGCGCGCGCGGCCCTCGGGTTTCGCGCGTAGCGCCTGCCGCCCACACCAAAGCGGTCTGGGCCCGAGCACAGTGGTGGGCGGAGCGGGTCGCAGCTAGGGGCGAGCGCGATAGTGCGCGGCGAGACGCCCGAAGCCCTCGTCAAGTGAGACCGCGGGGGTCCAGTGAAGGTCGGCGCGGGTGCGGCGCTGGTCGAACCAGTGCGCGGTCGAGAGCTGTTCGGCCAGAAACCGGGTCATTGGCGGCTCGTCGACACCCGGGCGACGCCGCCAGATGGCCTCGATGAGCGAGCCGACACCGCGGGCAGCGGATGCCGGCACCCGCCAGGTCGGCGCCGGCACGTTGGCCGCGCCGCAGATTCCGGCGAGGATGTCCGCAACTGGGCGCGGTTCCCCGTTGGTGATCACGTAGCTCTGGCCATGCACGGTGACAGCTGCGTCGAGCGCGGCATGAATGGCCGAAGCCGCGTTATCGACGTAGGTCGTGTCGATCAGTGCAGCGCCGTGGCCGAGCAGCGGCAGCCGACCGGAGCGCGCACGGTCGACGATGCGCTCGATCAGCTGGGTATCGCCGGGACCCCAGACCAGGTGCGGGCGCACGGCGACCACGCTGAATCCGGGAGCATCGGCGGCCAGCGCGAGCAGTTCGGCGTGAGCCTTGGTGCGGGCGTAGTCGCCGCGAGCGTGTTCCGGCGCGGCCGGCAGCGCGTCCGAACCCATGATCGAACTGCCGGCATGAGCGACCGACGGTGAGGACACGTAGACGAACCGGGAGACGCCGGCCTGCTGCGCAGCCTGCAGCACCGTGCGGGTGCCGCCGACATTCACCGCCGCAAACTCGTCCGGATCCCCGGTGAGCGAGACCTTCGCGGCGAGGTGCACGACCGCGTCCATGCCGCTGACGGCATAGGCGAGACCGGCGTACGGGGTGTCGGCCGGCGTCGTGATGGAGCCGTGCACGTCCTCGACGCCGGCCACGCCGGATGGCCGCCGCTGAAAGGTGCGCACCTCGTGCCCGGCCGCGCTGATGCGCTCAGCGACGGCGCGACCGAGAAAGCCGCTGGCTCCGGTCACCAGCACTCTCATGGCGCGCCCCTCATGGCTTAGTCCAGCGACCGCCAGAGAGGATGCCGGTGGCCCAGCGCGACAGCCGGCTGCGGTCGATCTTGGAGTTGTGCCGAATATCGGTGGGCAGTCCGGGCACGACGAGCACCGCGGCGACCGGCGAGCCGACAGCGGCGCGCACGGCGGCGGCGAGCGGAGCGGATGCCCGGTGCACGCTGCGGGCCGGCGGCACGGTTTCGATCACGGCGACCTGCTGCTGGGTACCGACCGGGCCGACCCCGACGAAGGCCGCACGAGCAACGTCGGGCAGCGTTTCGATGCGCTGCTCCGGACCGACCGGGGTGACGACGCCACCAGCGGTCACGATGACATGCGGCATGCGGCCCTCGACCCAGAGGCGGCCAGCGCTGTCGAGGTGACCGACGTCGCCGGTTCGATGCCAGCGTTCGCCGGGCACCCCGCCGCGACGCGAGGCCCGTTCGGTGAGCCAGAGCCGGTCGTAGTGGTCCTTGACGTGCGGCGCCGACACGACGATCTCGCCGGTCACGTTGGGCTGCTCCGACAACTCACCAACGGATGCCCCACTCGCGTCGAGCGCGCTGATCCGGATGCGCGTGGTCTGCGTCGACCCCCCGACGCAGACTCCCCCGGCCGGGTTCACTTCAGCCGACGTTGCAATGAGCGCGGCCTCACCATCTCCGCCGGTCGAGCTTGCCGAGACCGCAGTGTCGGGCAGTGAGGCAGTGGACGGGTCCGACTCGCCGTCGTGCGCTGCGGCATCCGCTCTGCGAGGCATGGAAACACTCGCAGTGGCAGCCCGGATGCCCTCGAGCGTGATGTCGGCCATGAGCAGGCCCTCGGTCATGCCGTACGGGGTGTGCGCGGTCGCTTGCGGCATGAGCGTCGCGGCCTGGGCGAGCAGGCTCTCGGAGATTGGCGCGCCGGCCGAGAGAAAACGCTGAACCCCGGCGAGGGCCGCGTGATCGGCGGGGGTGAGCGCGCCGGCGGTCGCGACGACGTTCACGAGCGCGGCGGGCGAGAGAAAGACGACCGTCGCGTCGATGGCGGCCACGGCGGCCGCGACGGCGGTGGCGGTGAGGGTTTTGGGGGCCGTGACGTCCATATCGGGGGTGACCGAGCGGGCGCCGAGGGCCGGGCCGAGCAGGGCGAACGGGGCGAATCCGGCGACGAGACCGGTTCCGACGCCCACTCCGTACTGCAGAAAGAGGGCATTGCTCACAGCAGAGAGCTGGCCGTGCGTGTAGACGACGCCCTTGGCCGGGCCGGTCGATCCGGAGGTGAACAGTACGGCGGCCGGGTCGGTCGGTGCGGGGCCGGGCGGGAGTGCGTCGTCGGCGTCCAGGCGCGCCTGGCCCAACTGCACGAGCTCGGCGAGAGTCTGCTCGATGCTCAGGAGCGCGCCCATCGGTGCCGGGTAGCGCGCCGTGGAGATTTTGCGTCCGGGCCAGCCGAGGGCGCGGGCGGCCATGAGGCCGGGCGCTGCGCCGATGACGAAGTCGGGACGAGCGCCGCGCACGGCGCGAGTGAGGCCGGCCAGGCCGAGGCCGGCATCCGCTACGACAACGATCGCGCCGATGCGCACGCAGGCGTAGAGCACCGCTGTGAGGTCGGCGCTCGGCGGAACCAGCAGCGAGACGCGGTCGCCGGGCTTGACGCCGATGAAGACGAGACCGGCCGCGATCTGGCGTACGCGCCGCGACAACAAGCGCCAGCTGACGGTGCGTGGGGCCGGCTGCATATCGACGAGGGCGGTCTCGTCGGAGTTTTGCAATTCGTCGAGGTAATACCAAAGTGGATGCGTCCCCGCGGCTTCCCACGCGGCTTGCGGTCCCCCTACGGCGGTCTCGGCCAACGGAGATGGTGCGACCGCCTCGGCGCCCGAAGTGGCGGTGAGCAGCGTGCTGGACGCTCCCATCCGCTGATCGAGCTTGCCGAGATCGCCAGTCCGGGAGGGGGACGTGACCGCATTAGCCGCATCGTCGGGAGTGACCGCGACAGCGTCGCCGAGCCAGAGCAGCGCGGCAGCACTGTAGTCCGCATCCTCGGCCAGCAGATGCCCAGCGCCCTCGAACCGGTGCACGCGGGCGTGCGGCATCCGCCGGGCCAGGTCGTCGAGGTAGCGGTCGCTGAAGATTGGATCGCGGGGACCCCAAAGCAGCAGCGTCGGCACCGCGAGGGCGCGCGCGCCCTCCGCTATGCGGTCGAGTTCAGGCCGACTTTCGTGGCTCAGTGCGACCGGAATGTCGGCGACGAACCCGCCGATTCCCCCGCGTCGAGCGCTCGTCAAATACGGAGCTCGGTAGCCTCGCTTGACCTCGGTCGATAGCGACGGATGCGCCAGCGCCAGCGTCGTGGCCAGAAACGCCGGCGTCGCCACGGTCGCCGGGCCGAGAATTCCACGACCGAGGGCGAGCCGCAGTGGCGCCGGAATCGGATCGCCAGCGCTCTGATGCACCGCCGTATTGAGCAGCATGACTCCGGCCAGCAGTTCGGGGTGGTCGACGGCCCAGCCGAGCGAGACGACTCCTCCCCAGTCATGGCCGAGGGTGACGACCGGGCCGGCCAGGTCGAGGGCGTCGGTGAGGTCGCCGAGGTCCTGCACCCGGCGGGCCAGTGGGCGAAAACCTCCGGTGCGCTCGGAGAAACCCATGTCAAGCTGGTCGACGGCGATCACGCGCCAGGCGAGCGCACCCGACGCCGCTGCATCCGTTGCCGACGACAGCAGGCCGCGCCAGAGGTAGGACCAGGTCGGGTTGCCGTGCACGCACAGAATCGTTCCGACCGGAATCACGCCGAGCGCGTCGAGCTGCGGGCCATTGTCGAGCAGGTGCCAGCCGTGCGTCACGCCACTCGCCGTGCTGCCGGTTGCCGCGGCACCCAAATCGCTGCCCAACCCACCCGCTAGGCCGCCTGCAGCGCTGCCTTCCGGAACCTCGATCAGGCGCGACCACTCTGGGTCGAGCCCCGTCAGTCCGGCCGGCGGGAGTGTCGCCGGGGCTGGCACCAGGCGCGGAAGGCGGTTAGCTGCGGTTGCGCGGGAAGTGGTCACAGTGTTTCTTCTCCGATTGGGTCATGCACCTGACTACCGAAATCCTGCTGCTGGTTGCTTGGCCGTGACAGTGCAGCGGATGCTCGTCCAGTCATTTAATGGGGCCAAAGGTGGCACCTCGCGAGGTGCCTCGTTCAGCCCAGCCAACCGAACGGCTACCTCCTGCGGCAACGTAGGCTCCGGTGCCCAGAGGCATCCGGACGAAGTGGCTGGAGGCCAACACGATCACCAGACGAGTTCCATCATGGCGGTGTTGAGGCCGGAACCGACGCCCATCAGCAGCACCCGGTTGCCCGGTTGCAGCTTCGACGCCTCCTGGGAGAGGGTGATCGGAATCGATGCCGGGCCGACATTGCCAAGCTTCGGATAGGTCAGCGGAACCTTGGTTTTGTCCATGCCAGTCGCCTTGACGATGGCGTTGGTGTGCACGTCCGAGACCTGGTGCACGATGTAGCGGTCCATGTTGGACCAGCTCCAGTCGCGCTTCGCCTCGGTCCAGGCCGACACGACCAGTTCCATGCCGCCCTTGAGCAGCGCCTTCGCGTCGGTGAACATGCCATCGACGCTGCCGACGCAGAGTCCGTTGAACTGAGTGGCCGCGCGGGTGACTCCTCCGAGGATGCGGTGGCCGGCGGGGTGGGCATCCGCTGGACCGAGCACGGCGGCGGCAGCGCCGGAGCCGAGGGTGAGGCTGGCGAACTCACTCATGAAGTCTTTGCGCTTGATGCCCGGGCGACCGAGGCGGTCAATCGTGTTGGTCTGGATCTCGTCGGCGTCTTCACCGTCGATGATCACGGCGTACTTGATCTGCCCGCTGTCGATGAGCTGGGCGGCGAGGGTCATGCCGTTGACGAAGCCGAGGCAGGCGTTGGCAATGTCGAAGTTGATCGCCGACGACGGCAGGCCGAGGCCGTGGTGAATACGCACGGCAACAGAGGGTTCGAGGTGCTTGCGGGTGACCGAGGTATTGATGAGCAGGCCCACGTCGCTCGGCTTGATGCCAGCCTCTTTTAGCGCGATTTTGCCGGCCTTGACCGCGGCGTCATCGAAGGTCTCGTCCGGGCCCCAATTGCGTCGCTCGTAGACACCGGCGACGCGCTGCAGCAGCCCGGTCGGCAGTTTGAGGCGCGTCAATACGGGCTTCAACCGTCGGTCGATTTCTTCCGACGTCGTGATCAGCGGCGCCATCAGACTCGCGACCGACAACAAGGCGACGTTTCGATGCGTCGTCGTCGCGTTTCCGTTCAAGCGTGAACCCCTGTCGAATTGTGGACAGCGGTAATCATACGTCCCCTAACAGTTTGACCCACGAAACTGTATGTAAACCGCACGTGGCCTGTGTGCCCGCTCGGGGCACACAGGCAGATGGGCTAGATCACACCGTCCGAGAGCGTGCTCGGGTTACCGAACCGGTGCGCGGTGATCGAGATGGCCTGTTCGCGCAGGAACGGCAGCACCTCGATGCGGCCGGCCTGGGTGACAGCGTTCGAATACACCGCGATGTCCGGGCTGCCGGCCAGCGCCTCGGCGAGAGCGGATGCCGCCTCCCGCGCCCCGAGCACCGGGTCACTGCCGATCAGACGCACCCGGCTGGCGGTGATGCCGCCGGTGCGGGCCCGTGCGAGCCACTCCTCGTCGCTTTCGATGAACACCGGAATCTCGCGGTCGGCCAGGATATTGCGCACGGCTGGCGGAACCGGAATGGTGCTCGAGACGTCGAAGCGCGACGTGGACAGCGTTGCGGCGGCGATCACGCGCAGCAGCTGGGCGAGCGTTCCCGACTCGGTCAGGCGCACGGTGACCGGCAGCGCGCGGTAGCGGAACAGGTTGCGCTCCACTCCGAGCCCGGTGGCGTCGCGCACGACGTTGAATTCCTCGCGCCAGGCCAGGGCGTCGCTCACGGCCGAGCGGCGCAGCACGTCGAAGTCGGCGTAGTCGAGGAACGGCTGGCTGGCTTCGATGATGTCGGTGACTCGCTGCTCCAGGCCACGCAGGTGCAGCGTCGAGCTGTTGCGGCCGGGTTCGTTGACCCAGCTGCCGAGGCCGAGCAGGTAGTTCGGTCCGCCGGCCTTGGTGCCGGCGCCCACGGCCGAGCGCTTCCAGCCGCCGAACGGCTGACGCTGCACAATAGCGCCGGTGATGCCGCGGTTGACGTAGAGGTTGCCGGCTTCGATCGTGTCGACCCAGAGGGCCAGCTCGTCGGCGTCGAGCGAGTGCAGTCCGGTGGTCAGGCCGAAGTCGACGGCATTCTGAAAGCGGATGGCTTCTTCCAGATTGCGTGCGTGCATCACGCCGAGTACCGGTCCGAAGAACTCGGTCAGGTGGAAATACGATCCGGGCGTGACGCCGGTGCGGATGCCCGGCGACCACAGCTTGCCGGTCTCATCGAGCTGCCGGGGCTCTACCAGCCACTGTTCTTCGGCGCCGAGGGTGGTGAGCGCGTGCAGCAGTTTGCCGTCGGCCGGCATCATGATCGGGCCCATCTGGGTGACCGGGTCACTCGCCGGGCCGACCTTGATCGAGGTCGCGGCGTCGACCAACTGGCCGAGGAACCGCTCCGACTTCGCGACCGATCCGACCAGAATCACCAGGCTCGCGGCCGAGCATTTCTGTCCGGCGTGGCCGAAGGCGCTCTTCACCACGTCGGCGGCGGCCAGGTCGAAGTCGGCCGACGGCGTCACAATGATGGCGTTCTTGCCGCTTGTTTCGGCGAGCAGGGGCAGGTCATGACGGAATGAACGGAACAGCTCGGCCGTCTCATAGCCGCCGGTGAGGATGACCCGGTTCACCGCGGGGTGCGCGATGAGCTTGGCGCCGAGATCGCGGTCGGGCAGGTTCACCAGCGCGAGCAGCTCGCGCGGGATGCCGGCTTCCCAGAGCGCTTCGACGACGATGGCGCCGGTGCGCTGGGCTACTGCGGCGGGCTTGATCACGACGCCGGCACCCGAGGCGAGGGCGGCGAGGACACCGCCGGCCGGAATGGCGGTCGGGAAGTTCCACGGCGGGGTGACCACGATGAGCTTGGACGGCACGAAGATGGCGCCCTGCACCCGGTCGAGGTCTTTGGCTCGTTCGGCGTAGTAGTTGGCGAAGTCGATGGCCTCGCTCACCTCGGCGTCACCCTCGGCAATGGTCTTGCCGCACTCGCTCGCCATGACCTCGATCAGGCGGTCACGGTTCGCGGCGAGCGCCAGGGCGGCGCGGTGCAGCACGGCGGCACGTTCGGCGCCGGTCTTCTGGCCCCAGGCGTTTCCGGCTTCGAGCACACCGTCGATGATCGTATTCAGCGCTGCCTCATCGGCAACGGCGGCGGCCTCGACCGTCTCGGTACCGAGAACGGATGCGTCGGCGCGGGCCAAAATCCGACGGCCCCAGGCGCGGTTCGCGGGCAGCGACGGGTCGGTGTCCGGCTCGTTGTGGAACGTCGAGTGGGTGGGCACCGAGCCGCGGGTGATACCGAGCAGTACGCCGGTCAGTTGCGGGTCGTCGTCGGCGGCGGTCTCGGCGTCAAGGCTGCGGGCATCCGTTGCGGCGGCGGCCAGGCGATCAAGGTCGTAGCTGCTCGAACGATCCTGCACGCGGTTGGGGGTGGGGACCCGGTCATCGAGCGCGTCGAGCGAGGCCTGGAAACGGGCCTTTTCGCGGTCGAACAGCTCGGGGTTGCTGGTCAGCTCGAACACGGCCGACATGAAGTTCTCCGAGCTCGCGTTCTCTTCGAGCCGGCGAATGAGGTAGCTGATGGCCACGTCGAACTCTGAAGGGTCGACGACCGGTGTGTAGAGCAGCAGCTGGCCGACGTCCTTGCGCACGGCCTGGGCCTGGCCGGTCGCCATGCCGAGCAGCATCTCGAACTCGACCTTGTCGTCGACGCCGCGGGCGACGCTGAGCAGGTGCGCCCAGGCCACGTCGAACAGGTTGTGGCCGGCGATGCCGAGCTTGACGGCATCCGTGTTCTGCGGGGTGAGCGCCCAGTTGAGCACCCGCTTGTAGTTGGTGTCGCTGTCTTGCTTGGTGCCGAAGGTTGCGAGCGGCCAGTCGTGCACGGCGGCATCGACGTGCTCCATGGCGAGGTTGGCGCCCTTGACCAGGCGCACCTTGATTGGGGCCCCGCCGGCCGCGCGGCGGTTCTGGGCCCAGTGGGTGAGGCCCTGAATGGCGCTGAGGGCGTCGGGCAGGTAGGCCTGCAGCACGATACCGGCCTCAAGCTGGGCGAGCTGCGGCTGGTCGAGCAGGCCCTCGAACACCGCAATGGTGAGGTCGAGGTCGCGGTATTCCTCCATGTCCAGGTTGATGAATTTCGGGGTAGCGGATTGTGCTGCGAACTCAAACAGCGGTGTCAGGCGCTCGATCACGCGGGCGACGGTCTCGTCGAACGCCCACATCGAGAGCTGGCTGGCGATCGAGGACACCTTGATCGAGACGTAGTCCACGTCGGTGCGTTCGAGGATGCGCTTGGTGCCTTCGAGGCGTTCGAGCGCTTCTTTCTCGCCGAGCACGGATTCGCCGAGCAGATTGATATTGAGGCGGTTGCCGCCTTCTTTCAGGTGAACGAGCGCGGGGCCGAGCTTGTCGGGGGTGGCGTCGACGACGAGGTGGCCGACCATCTGGCGCAACACGGTGCGGGCGGCCGGGATGACGACCCAGGGCAGCACCGGTCCGAGCATTCCACCGAGACCGATCGCCGCGCGCATCGGTGCGGGCAGAAAACCGGGCGCCTTCTTGGCGACCTTTTGCAGGCTGTAGCCGGCGACCATCTTGTCTTCGGGACGCATGACGCCGTCGACGAATCCCACCGTGAAGTCGAGGCCGTTGGGGTCCTTCAGCACGCCGGCGAGCCGCTCGGCCGCGGCATCCGCTGGGATGGTGGCACTTTCGTCAAGCCATTTCTTAACGAGCTTGACGACCTCCGAACTGAAATCCTCGTTGGCGGGACGGGTGGAGGCGTTGGTCATGGTCACGAGACTAGTCTTTCGTTCGCGGTGGGTGGCTCTGATGCTTCAAGTCTGAGGCCAGCCTATATTTAGCAAAAGCAATTGTTTATGCATGATATTCGTTACAATTTCTAATGATTTGGTTTTCGGTGGGTTGATGGGTGTAAGGGGCAGTGGATGCTGGACGTCAGGCGGCTGCGACTGCTGCGTGAATTGAAGATTCGCGGCACCCTCGCCGGGGTCGCCGAGGCCCTCGCCTACAGCCCTTCGGCGGTGTCGCAACAGCTCGCGCTGCTCGAAAAGGAGGCCGGCGTCGTGCTGTTGAAGAAGGTCGGCCGCCGGGTGCAGCTCACGCCGCAGGCCGAGATTCTTGTCGAGCACACCACCTACCTGCTGGAGCGACTCGAACTCGCCGAAGCGGACCTGCGCGCGAGCACCACGACCGTGTCGGGCACCGTGCGGGTGGCCGTGTTCCAGTCGGCGGCCCTTGCGGTGATTCCCCGGGCGCTCACCTTTCTGGCGGAAGACTATCCGGCGCTGCGCGTCGAAGTGACCGAGCGCGAGCCAGAACGTGGCCTGTTCGAGGTCGCCGCGCGCGACTTCGACCTCGTACTCGCCGAGCAGTACCCCGGCCATACTCGCGCGCACTGGCCCGACCTCGACCGGGTCAATCTGGCCACGGATGCGCTGCGGCTCGCGGTGCCGCCCGAAGATGCCAGCTCGGGCCGCGTGCGTGCGGCGACGCTGGAGGAGACCGCCGGGCTGCCCTGGGTGATGGAACCTGTCGGCACAGCATCGCGGCAATGGGCCACGCAGCTCTGCCGCTCCGCCGGGTTCGAACCGGACGTTCGGTTTGAGACCGCCGACCTGATCGCGCACATCCGCTTGATTGAATCGGGCAATGCGGTGGGCATTCTGCCCGACCTGGTTTGGGCGGGGCGGATGCCGGCCGTGCAGCTGCACGATCTGCCGGGCACCCCGCATCGCACCCTGTTTTCGGCCGCGCGCCGGTCGAGCGCGCAGCGGCCGGGGGTGGTCGCGGTGCGCGGCGCCCTCGACCGGGCGGTGAGCAAGGTGGCAAAGCCCACCGAATCCGACCCGCTGGAGCCGCCGCGCCCGTTCGAGCCCCTCGCGCCGGTGTAGCGGGCCGCCCTCCTCCTCCTCCTCCTGCGAGAGCGGGTCAAGTGCTGCTTCAGCACCCCCGAAGCAACCGTTTACCCGCTTTCGCGTGCAGACGTGGGCGCGGGGTGACACGGAGCCGGTGGGTAGGCTCGGCGCATGAGCGAACCCACACACGACGTCGTGATCATCGGAGGCGGCCACAACGGCCTCGTCGCCGCCACCTACCTCGCCCAAGCCGGACGCAGCGTACTCGTGCTCGAGCGGGAGCCGCAGGTCGGTGGCGCTGCCATTTCAACGGATGCCTTTGCCGGCGTCGATGCGCGCCTGTCGCGCTACTCCTACCTGGTGAGCCTGCTGCCGGCCAGAATCATTCGCGAGCTGGGGCTCGACATTGAACTCGCCCGACGGCGGTATTCGTCATATACGCCGATGCCGGGCGTCGCGTCTACTGGCAGCGCGTCGGCTGACAGCGCAGCCGGGCTGCTGGTCGATCACGGCGACGCCGCGGCGACCAGGGACTCGTTCGCGCGCATCGGGGCTGCGGCCGATTTCGACGCGTGGAACGCGTTCTACGAGGACACCGCTCGACTGGCGCGCGCCGTGTTCCCCACGGTCTGCGAACCGCTGCTCACCCGCTCGGAGGCCAAGCGGCTGGTCGACGACGACGAGCTCTGGACCGCGCTGATCGAGCAGCCGCTCGGCCTGACCATCAGCGACCGCTTCGAGAACGACCTCGTGCGCGGCGTCGTGGCCACCGACGGGCTGATCGGAACGTTCACGAGCCTCGCCGACCACAGTCTCGACGCGAACCGCTGCTTCCTGTTCCACGTGATCGGCAATGGAACCGGGGACTGGGACGTGCCGATCGGCGGCATGGGCGCCGTGACCGGGGCGCTCGAGCGGGCGGCCCGCGCTGCCGGCGCGCGACTTGAAGTCGGGGCTGAAGTCACATCGGTCAGCGCCGATGGAGCCGTGGAGTACTTCCAGGAGGGTCGCGTCAAGAGGGCGCACGGCGGGGTGATTTTGGCGAACGTCGCGCCCTGGTCGCTGCGGGAGCTACTGGGCGCTGGAGAAACGGCATCCGCTGTAATAGAAAAGCCGGAGGGCGCGCAGGTGAAGGTCAACCTGCTGCTGACCCGGTTGCCGCAACTGTTGGACGCGAGCGTCGCGCCCGAGGCCGCGTTCGGCGGCACTTTTCATATCAACGAGTCGTACGAGCAATTGCAGGCCGCGTATGAGCAGGCGCTGGCCGGAGAGATTCCCTCCGTTTTGCCGTGCGAGATCTACTGTCATTCGCTGACCGATCCGAGCATTCTTTCGCCCGAACTCGCCCAGGCCGGGGCGCACACGCTCACCGTTTTCGCCCTGCACACGCCCCATCGCGCGCTCACCGAGACCAACAACGACGAGATGCGGGCGCAGTTGCAGGCCGCAGTGCTGCGTTCGCTCAATTCGGTGCTGGCCGAGCCGATCGAACCCCTCATAATGACGGATGCTGCCGGTCGTCCCTGCATCGAAACCAAGACCACGCTCGACCTCGAGCAGGCGCTGAATCTGCCCGGCGGCAATATTTTTCACGGCGGGCTGTCCTGGCCGTTCCTCGAGGATGACGAGCCGCGCGGCACGCCAGCCGAGCGCTGGGGAGTAGCCACCTCGCATCCGCGCATATTGATCTGCGGGGCCGGTGCGAGGCGCGGCGGCGGGGTCAGCGGGCTCGGCGGCCACAACGCCGCGATGGCCGTGCTCGAGGGTGCGTAGTAGACGGATCAACGCTTGTAGCCGACGGGTTGAAAGTGGCCTAGCCTGAGAGAAGACTCGCGTTTCACTCAAAGTGGAGGTCACCATGTCAGCCAAGCCCACCGGTCGTCTCGTTCACCGCGAGGACGGCCTGTACCTCATGCTCAATCGGCTCTTCAATGCGCCGATCGAACAAGTCTGGGCGAGCCTGACCCGCCCGGCCGAGCTGGAGAAGTGGATCGGCACCTTTACCGGTTCGCCGGCCACCGGAGCGGTCAAGTTCAAGATGACCGCCGAACCCGATGCTAAGTGGGAGTACGTGAGCGTTCGCGAATGCCAGGCTCCGCACCGGTTCAACGGTGATTTCGGCAAGGGTGAGGATTCCTGGCGGGCCATGTTCCACCTGGTCGAGGGCGACGGCATGACCAACCTGACCTTCGGGCAGCGCCTGCGGAGCCCGTCGGAAGCTTCCACGGTTGGCCCCGGATGGGACTACTACCTCGATCGCCTGGTGGCCTCGCGCGCCGGTCTGCCGCTACCGCAGTGGGAGCACTACTACCCCGCGCACGCCCAGTTCTACAAGGACCTGATCGTTCCTGCTCGCACCGCCTGAACGCTAACGTTCGGCGAATTGCTCTGGGTCTGCGGCCTCACGGCGCAGACCCGGGGTTGCGACGACGTCCGGTGCCTGGCACTGCTGGCTCGGCGGCTTCCTCAGCGCGCGCCCGCAGCCCAGTGGTCTCTCGTGATTGCATAATCGACATTGCCTTGGTCGGAGCCGGGGATAGGGCCGGCGATCCCTTCGTCGCGAGTGCCTAGATAGGTCAGGCCGAGGCGACTCATCACTGCACGAGATCCTGCATTGACGGTCATCGTTTCGGCGAAGATTTGGGTCAGCCCCACGTCGTCGAAGCCGTAAGCGAGCAGGGCGGCGGCACCTTCAGACGCCAATCCCTGGCGCCAGAAGTCTGGCTTCAGGCGATACCCCAGTTCTGCTTGCCCTCGCGCATCGTCGTCCGCCGGCGCAAGGAGCCACCAGCCAACGAACTCTGCTTCAAGAAAACCAGCCCAGAAGCCAAGACCGTCTCGCGCTACGTCGAGCCGTTCTTGATGGTGCTTTTCCACTACCGAACGATCCCGAGGTGAGCCGGCCCCCAGATAACGCATGACGCCGGGGCTTGCGTCAAGGGTGACCTCGTATTCGAGATGCTCGTGTGCCAGTGGAATGAGAACCAACCGGCTGGTCTGGAGGGTGCATTGGATCATCTCCCGACTATTGCAGCCAGCCAGGCTACCGGCCAGTTCGAAGTGGGCGCGGGCGGACAGGAGAACGGCGCGCTGTTGGCCACGGAGATTGCCCACTTATGGCCAACGGATGGTACTGGCGATGTCAGGTTTATGCAGACCTAGCCCCAACTGCCCACGCCCCCGACGCCGAGCGGGCTGGCACTCACCGCGAGGAGGCACCCCGCTCCCGAATATCGTATACAACTCTGAAAAATCTTCAACACATTACTGAGGATATATCGTCTTCAGGTGCTCTTTCAGCTATAATTATGGGTGCCGGCGCGATCACTCCGGAGACCGCGGGACTGTCGGGAGCGGGCATCCGCTTCGCACCCGACTACCTGCGGGCGCAAGCGATGGAATGGCAGGGCCGGCTCGACCCCGACGGCACCGCCCCGGGAGACGACGCCGTCGAGGCAAAGAGCACACTGACGTTCGGCCTGCTCCGCAACGGGCTCTACCCGCTGCGCGCCGACGTCACCGCCGAACTCCGCGGTGTTATGGACACCCTCTTCGACACCTACCTGTCGGCGCGATCCCGCACCCCCATCTTCCTACCCACCGAACTGCTCGAGAGCCGCAATAAGCCCGAGCTGGACGGCATCGACGGTATCGACGGGGTGGAGAGCATCCCCGGCTCGGCCACTTTCGGCACGGAACCATTCAGTGCCGACCCATTCACCGGCGACCCCCGATTCGACGGAGACCGCCGCACCGCCGGCGAGAAACGCGCCGACATCCTCCGCGCCATCCTCGAAGCGGCCGCACGAGACCCGAAAACCCCAACCATGGGCGGAGCCGTCCCCACCGTCATGGTGCACATCAACGCCGTCGACCTCGACCAGGGCCGCGGCGTCGGCTGGATCGACGGCATCGAAGCACCCGTGTCGTTTCGCCGGGTGCAAGAACTCATCTGCGCAGGCGGCTACCAGCAAGCCCTCTTCGGCGAGAACGGCGACGTGCTCTACCTCGGCGACAAAATCCGCTGCTTCACCGCCAAACAACGCGCCGCGATCGCCGCCCGCGACGGCGGCTGCATCATCCCCGGCTGCACCATCCCCGCCCGCTGGACCGAAGTCCACCACGTCCTCCCCTGGCACGAAGGAGGGCTAACCAACATCGACAACGTGCGCTGCCCGGCCCCAGCCACCACCACGTGATCCATAGAGGCTGAAGGGTGCAGGTCGTCGACAACGTGCGCTGGTTCGCCCCACCAGCGAGCATCGACCCCAGCCGCAAACCCAAGCGCCGCTGGAAACTTTTCGTACCGAGACCACCACGACCCCCCGGGCTGTTTTCTGCTGGTTGAGCAACGCGCTCTGGCACGAGTCGAAACCCCGCCGCATCTTCTGATTTCGAGACGATCGCTCCGAGACCTGCTCAACCAGCGGAAGTCGTTCGCGTCACACATCGTCACGCGACGCAACATTGTTTCGCCGCGGTTAGGCGCCGCGCCGCGCCGACAATAGGCTCACGGCCATGATCAGCATCGAACAACTGACCAAGGTCTACGGTCACGGCGCCAAAGCGACGGTCGTCCTCGACCGGCTCGACTTCCGCGTCGACGCCGCCGAGATCTTCGCCGTCGTCGGACCGAGCGGCGCCGGCAAGTCGACCCTCGCGCAGTGCGTCAACCTGCTCGAGCGGCCCACGTCCGGTTCGGTGCTTGTCAACGGCGAGAACCTCTCCCAGCTCGGCGAGCGCCAGCTGCGCGCGGCCCGCCGCCGCATCGGAACGATCTTCCAGTCCGACGGCCTCTACAGCCGTCGCACGGCCGCCCAGAATGTCGCGTTACCGCTCGAATACCTCGGCGTCACCACCGCCGAGGCGAAGCGCCGCGTCGCCGAATTGCTCGACCGCGTCGGGCTCTCCGACCGCGCCGGACACTACCCGCACCAGCTCTCCGGCGGCCAGCGCCAGCGCGTCGGTATCGCCCGCGCGCTCGCGTTGCGCCCGCAGGTGCTGCTCTCCGACGAGGCGACATCCGGCCTCGACCCCGAGTCGACGGCATCCATCGTCTCCCTGCTCAAGGAGCTTCGTGACGACCTCGACCTCTCCATCCTGTTCATCACCCACGAGATGGACACCGTGCTCCAGGTTGCGGACGCCGTCGCCCGTCTCGACCACGGCCACATCGTCGAGTCCGGGCGCATCGTCGACTTGCTGCGCGACCCGGCATCCGCCCTCGGCCGCGCCCTCCGCCCGGCCCGCCCGCACGCCACACCGCAGCTGGGCGAGACGCACTGGTTCGTGAGCTACACCTCCGGCGCGGTGCCGGCCGACTGGGTGCTACGGCTGGCCAGCGAGCTCGACGCCCCGGTCTCCGTGCTCGGCGCGTCGATCGAGACCGTCGCCGGCCAGACGGTCGGGCACGCGAACATCGGCGTGCGCGCGGTCGAACCGGCCCTGCTTGTTGAGACTGCCCGCCGCCTGGGGCTGGATGCCCGGCCCGTGCCCGAGGATCCGGAGGCTGCGGCTCTGGCCGACCGGTCGGCGGAGGAGTCTTCGAGGTCCTCGGATGGCGGGCGTTCGACGTCCGCGGATGCGTCCGCCCCGGCTGCGGCAGGCGACACAACCCCGGCGGCCTCGATCTCGTCCACAGTGCCCGCACTGGAGCGTGTTGCATGAGCGCTGCCCTGAGCGTGCTCGCCACCGGCATCCGCACGGCCCTTCCGACGAACAACAACGTGCCGATCGCCGAGATCCCGGCGCTCGTGTTCCCGGCGCTGATCGACACCCTCATCATGGTCGGCATCGTCATGGTCATCGTCGTGCTGGTCGGGGTGCCGCTTGGCG
Organism: Cryobacterium sp. M91; assembly: GCF_002929615.1. Lineage (NCBI taxonomy): Bacteria > Bacillati > Actinomycetota > Actinomycetes > Micrococcales > Microbacteriaceae > Cryobacterium > Cryobacterium sp. M91. The sequence continues at coordinate 47,406 of NZ_PJJT01000076.1, forward strand.
CGCTCGTGCACAACCTCGCGCCTGGCGGCCTAGTCGAGAACCCCGCGCTACACCAGTCGATCAGCTGGATCGTCAGCATCGGCCGGTCGCTGCCGTTCCTCATCCTGATGGCGTCGATCGTTCCGTTCACGCGCTTCATCACCGGAACCAACATCGGCATCGCCGCGGCCGTCGTGCCGATGGCGATCGCCGGGATCGCGTTCTTCACCCGCATTGTCGAGAACTCGCTGCGTGGCGTACCGCCCACGCTCGTGCGGGTCGCGAGGGCGTCCGGTGCGTCGCCTCTGCAGATCGTCCGCACCGCGCAGTTGAGCGAGGCGCTGCCCGCGATCATTGGCGGGCTCACGATCAACACGATCGCGATGATCGAGTACTCGGCGATCGCCGGCACGATCGGCGCCGGCGGCATCGGATACGTGGCGGTGACCTACGGCTACCAGCGCTTCGACAACACCGTCATGCTCGCGACGATCATCATCCTCGTCGCGACGGTCGCCACGGTGCAGCTGCTCGGAGACCGGCTCGTGCGACTGGCGACGCCGCACGCCCGCGAGCGCCAGCCGAGGCGCGCGAAGTCGATGCCCGTCCCACGCTGAGCGCGGGGACGCTTCCGTCGAACCACCCTTGCCTGGCATGAGTCTCCCCACCCGGCATCCGCTCGACCCTGCCACCCGCCCGTTCACGCCACTGCGTCACCACGACTCCAGCACCTCGAAAGGAAACACCATGTCCCAAGGCACGATCACCAAACCCACCTCGCAGGACCCCGACGAGCCGCACGGCTTCGAGCTCAAGACGCGCCGCCGCTGGCCCTGGATCGCCGGCGCCTCGGTGGCCGTCGTCGCGGTCGCCGCCGCGATCGGCATCCCGCTGCTCAATCCGAGCGTCTCGCCGAACGAGGTCGCGGGCGCCACGCTCGTCATCGCGACGGCGGAGGGCAACGCGGCCGAGCAGGCCCTCGTCGAGTTCGTCGCCAAGAACGTGGCCGCCGACTATGGGATCACGGTCGCCTTCAGGGGACTCTCCGACAGCAACACGATCAACCGTGCGGTGAGCGAGGGCGAGGTCGCTGGCACGATCTACCAGCACAAGCTCTGGCTGAGCCAGGTGCTCGAGGCCAACCCCGACTTCCGGGAGACGGCGGCGACACCGGTCTTCCGGTGGGGCTTCGGGCTATGGTCCGAGAAGTGGGGCAGCGTCGAGGATATCCCGAATGGCGCCACCATCTCGCTCTACTCCGACCCCGCCAACGAGGCACAGGGGCTATGGCTGCTCGAGAACGCCGGGCTCATCACCCTCAAAGACGGCGCAACCGCCGGCACCGCGACCCAGGACGACATCGCGTCGAATCCGAAGAACCTGAAGTTCGTGCTGCTCGACTTCGCCGCCCAGTCGCGCGCGCTGCCCGACATCGATGCCGCCGCCGGGTACACCGAGTACTACCTCGCCGCAAAGATCCCGCTCGAGCAGCAAATCTTCGCCCCCGCCGCACCGGACGACTTCGCCGGCCAGCTCACGATCGGCAGCGACTACGCCGACACCGACAACATCAAGAAGCTCGTCGCGGCCTTCCAGGACCCGGCCGTGCAGAAGTTCCTCGCGGCCGATCCGTCGGTGAAGGGAATCCTGCTGCCACTCAACAAGCAGTAGCGCGACTGGCGGGGATCGGATGCCGCCAGCATCCCGGCCCCTTTCCCTTTCACCATTCGGGAGTTCCTGGGCGGTGCGACCGTCAGAATTTAGGAGTATCTGGCCAGCATGACCTTCGAGGGCCGGGGCGCTGTCCCACCAGCAACATCCGCCTCGTGGGCCACACCAAATCCTGAATGATGATGGCCACCCGTTTCGCCACCTCCTGAATAATGACAAAGAGCGTTCGCTATGGGCGAGCGAAAAGGGATCACATTTGCTCAGAAAGCCCGCCTGAGCTTGAATAAGCAACGTAACTCGGGAGCCCGGTAGGGCGATTGAAGGCAACGAATTAGGCACCGAAGGCGCATCGTACCTCGCCACAGGCCAAGGTTGGGGTCGTATTAGCAACGTATCGACAACGGGGTCCTATTGTGCTGGTACCACCACCACATGATCGACATCAGCGGCTGGAAAATCCGCATGATCCACGGCCGACCCCAACTACTCGGCCCACTCCTCTGGGACCCGTCCCAAATCTGGCGACCCGCCCAAACCCACCGGGCCAATACGCCCAGCCCGGAACCACCCTGGCGCACGTGAGCCGAAGAGGTCGATTTTCATGGAAAGACCAAGCGCCCCGCAGTCAAGTCGCCCTCGCGTTGCGAGCATGGATTCCCCCGACGTCACCGTATCCGCGCGGTTAGTTCCAGATGCTGGGGGCGGGAGCGCGCGTGGGCGGGACCGCCGCGGTGGCTGCCCACTCCAGCAGCCAGTCGGGCACGCTCACGTTGTCGGGGGCGACGCCGATGGCCTCGAGCAGTTCGTCGATCGTGACGATTCCACCGGTGCGCTTGAGAAAGCGACCACGAATGTGACCGTGGGCGTAGATTTCGGGCGTGCCATCGGCATCCGGTCGTACGAAGCGCTGCTCGACGTACACGGCTTTCTCATCGAACCCGATGATGCGCGACTCGACCGTGAACTTCTGGCCGAGCTTGAGCGACTTGCGAAAACTGATCGTTTCCGACACGACGACCGGATACCAGCCTTGCCGTTTGAAGATCGTCCAGACGCCGGTGCGGTGCAGCATGTCGAAGCGGGCCACGTCCATGATCGACAGGTAGACACCGTTGTTCATGTGCCGCAAAATGTCCTGGTCGGTGGGCAGCGTCACGAAGTTGGTGCGCGCCACGTCGAAGTGACCGAGCCGGGGGCCGAACTGCGACAGCAGGGCATGGAGGAGGGTTCTGAAGAACATATGCACGACCACGATGCTAGCGAGGCCGCGGTGCAGGCGAGCAATCCGTTGTGGGTGAGCGCCAGCATCCGTCTCTCCAGACCAGCTTGCCTGCACGATATGCTCAAACATGGTTTCCCTGCCCACCCTGCTGACGTTCGCCCTCGCGTCGATCGCGCTCATCGTCATTCCCGGCCCGACCGTGCTGTTTGTGATCGGGCGTTCGCTCGCTCTCGGACGCCTCGGTGGCTTTCTCAGCGTTCTCGGCAACGCTCTCGGTCTGATTCCGGTGATCATCGCGGTTTCGCTCGGACTCGGCGCAATCGTGACCCAGTCCGTGCTGCTGTTCACGATCGTGAAGTTCGCCGGTGCCGCGTACATCATCTATCTCGGGGTGCAGGCTATTCGAAACCGGCACAAGGCGGCCCGGATGAGCGAGGCCCGCGTGGCGCGTAAAACCAAGTGGCGGCTCGTGTTCGAGGGGTTCGTGGTGGGGCTCAGCAATCCGAAGTCGCTCGTGTTCTTCATCGCGGTACTGCCGCAGTTCGTGAACTATCGGGCTGGCGATGTGCCGCTGCAGCTGGCAGTGCTTGGGCTGGTCTTCGTGGTGCTTGCCCTGCTCGGCGACAGCACCTGGGCTCTCGCGGCCGGCACGGCGCGGACCTGGTTCGCAAAATCACCGAAACGCGTCGAGAATCTCTCCTCGGCCGGCGGCGTGATCATGATCGGGCTCGGCGGGGTGCTCGCCGCGACCGGCGCACGGTCCTAAACAGCGACCACCGCGCGCGGCGCGACCGCACGCACGAAGGCGCCGAGGCGGCGGTAGACCTCCTGCGATTCCGGATGCGAGTCGTCCTGCTGCCAGGTGTGCTTGGTGTTGACGCTGCGACGTCCGTAAATCAGGGTGTCCACCCAGATCTTGCGCGCCCGCAGCGCCTCGATGAAGTTGAGGTTGGCGCGATAGAAATAGTCCCGCTCCGAGGTCGTGACGAACACCGGCGGAAAGCCCCGGTCGAGCCACTCGATCGGCGACATGAACCGGGCAGCTGTGCGCAGGTGCAGCCCGCGGCCCCGCTCGGGCAGCAGCATCCGCACGAAATTGAGGCTCAAGACGAATCCGCGGTCGAACAGCACCGAAAAGTCGGCAATGCTGCAGTGCTGCACCAGACCGCGCAGATGGCGGGCAGTGACCGGGGGACGAATGCCGTAGTGCTCGGCGAGTTCGGGCGCATAGGCGGCGGCCGTGAGCAGCGCGGCGATGTGGCCGCCCGCGGAATCGCCACCGAGCACGATGCGCGTCGGGTCGCCGCCATAGGCCGCGACATTGCGGGCGACCCAGTCGAGCACCGCGTTGCCGTCCTGCATCATGTGGCCCAGCTGAAACCGCGTCGCCATGCGGTAGTTGGCGTTGATGACGATCATGCCCTCAGCGGCCTGGCTTGCGCAATATTTGGTCAGCGGATCCTTGTCGCCCGAGGTCCAGCCGCCACCGTGAAAGTACACGTAGACCGGCAGGGGCGCCGCTACGGCATCCGTGCGCTTGGGCACGAGGACGTCGAGCCGGTGAATCTTCTGCCCGTCGCCGATGTAGTCGATATCGAGGTCGTACTCCACGGAGTCGATCGGGTGCAGATTGAACTTGTGCACCGGTGTCGCGGGGCGCAACATGAGTGCGCGCCAAGCCCAGACCGGCAACCGACGGATGCCCGTCTCCCGATGCGTAGACCGATCAACGGTGACACCGTCCGCGTGCAAACGGATACCGTGCAGCCAGGCCGGTGCGCGGCGGTCAGCGCGGGCGGTGCCCGCCGAAGTCGAGGGGTGTGCTGCGAAGGGAGTGGGACGAACGATGTCGAATGCGGTACTGGTGTAACTCATCACCTGAGGTTATGTCGACTCCCCCGAATCCCCGCTGAGAGCTACCCCATATGGGGTGAACTCCCGGTTTCAACTCAGGCAGCGGATGCCCCGCCCGCGACCCCGGTCGCCTCCAGCACCGCACGCGCGAGCGTGTGAAAGTGCAGGTTGAAGCCGAGAACGGCCGGCGTCGACTGCGCGTCGAGATCAAGCATGGGAACGTCGACGGCGTGCACGATGAATTGGTAGCGGTGGGTGCCTGTTCCCGGCGGCGGTCCGGCACCGGAGAAGGAGGTCAGGCGCTGCTCGTTCGGCAACACGAGCGAGCCGGACGGCAGGGCATCGACTCCGGCGGGCAGCTCGGTCACCGATACCGGCAGGTTCGCTACCGCCCAGTGCCAAAACCCGGAGCCGGTCGGGGCATCGGGGTCGTACACAGTCAGGGCGAAACTCCGGGTCTCGGGCGGGAAGCCTGTCCAGGCCAGCTGGGGGGAGACATCCGCTCCCCCGGCACCGGCACCGTATTGGGGCGCGGCGAGGGGGCCGCCGTCGGTCATGTCGGCGCTCGTGAGAGAGAACTGGGGCACTTCGCCGAAGCGGGCGAGCGGATCTACGGTCACGAGGGGCCTCCTATTTGTTGTGCGGCCAGCCTACGCGCCCCTAATAAAATGGGCTCATGGCCATTCCGAAGATTCTGCTCTATTACATCTTCACTCCCCTGGCCGATCCAGACGCTGTGCGGCTCTGGCAACGCGACCTGTGCGCCGGGCTCGGCCTGCGCGGGCGCATCCTGATCTCCAAGGACGGCCTGAACGGCACGGTCGGCGGCGACCTGCCGGCGATCAAGAAGTACATTCGCAGGACCCGCGACTACCCGGCGTTCAAGAACATCGATTTCAAGTTCAGCGAGGGCACCGGGCTCGACTCGCACGGCCACAGCCTCGACTTTCCCAAGCTCGTGGTCAAGGTGCGCGACGAAATCGTGAGCTTCGGAGCCCCCGGCGAACTGCGCGTCGACGCGAACGGCGTCATCGGCGGCGGAACCAAGCTGCAACCGGCCGAGCTCAATATGCTCGTCGCCGAGCGGGGCGATGAAGTCGTCTTCTTCGACGGGCGCAATAAGTTCGAGGCCGAGATCGGCCATTTTCGGGACGCGGTCGTGCCGGATGTGGCCAATACCCGCGAGTTCGTGGCCGAGCTCGACAGCGGTAAATACGACCATCTCAAGGGCAAGCCGGTCGTGACCTACTGCACCGGCGGCATCCGTTGTGAGGTGCTGAGCGGTCTCATGAAATCGCGCGGATTCGGCGAGGTGTACCAGCTCGACGGTGGCATCGTGCGCTACGGCGAGACCTTCGGCAACGAAGGCCTGTGGTCGGGTTCGCTCTACGTCTTCGACCAGCGGATGTCCATCGACTTCGCCCCAGAGGCTGCCGTACTCGGCAGCTGCCAGGTCTGCGCGGCACCGACCACGAACATGCGCAACTGCCGGGACGCCTCCTGCCGGGAGCAACTCGTGGTCTGCCCCGAGTGCGTTGCGCTGGCTGCTCCGACCTGCGAACAGCATGCCCTCACCAAATAATCCCCGGTCGGCAGCCGAAAACACCCAAACGGGGAATAGGCTGGGAGCACTATTTCTTGAAGCAGCACAGAGGGGAGTCGGATGCCTACCGGCGCGCTCATCGAGTTCACGAACATCAGCAAACGCTTTGGCGGTGTCATCGCGGTCAACGATCTGTCCTTCACAGTCGAACCCGGCCGGGTCACCGGCTTTCTCGGACCGAACGGCGCCGGAAAGACCACTTCCCTGCGTATTCTGCTCGGGCTGGTCGCCGCGAGCAGCGGAACGGCCACCTTCGGCGGCGTGCGCTATCGCGACCTGCCGCATCCGCTTAAAACGGTCGGGGCCGCCCTCGAAGCGGCGAGTTTTCACCCGGGTCGTTCTGCTCGCGACCACCTCGGCGTCTACGCCATCGCCGCCGGACTGCCGCGCACCCGGGTGCTGGAGGTGCTCACCCAGGTGGGCCTCGCCGCCCATGCCGCCCAACGCGTCGGCGGTTACTCGCTCGGCATGCGTCAGCGCCTCGGCCTCGCCTATGCCCTGCTCGGCGACCCGGGCGTACTGGTTCTCGACGAGCCGATCAACGGGCTCGACCCGGAGGGCATCCGCTGGATTCGGGGGTTTTTGCGCGACATGGCCGCCGAAGGACGCACCGTTCTGGTCAGTTCGCACCTGCTCTCCGAGGTGCAGCAGAGCGTCGACGATGTCGTCATCATCGCCCGCGGCGAGCTCGTGCACCTCGGGCCCTTGTCGAGCCTCGACACGGATGCCGCGGCCCAGACGATCGTGGATTCTCCCGACCGCGAGAACCTCGCCACCGCACTCACGGCGGCCGGCATCACCTTCACGACCGGCCGCACCGGACTAATCGCGGCAACCAGCGACCCGGCCCTGCTCGGCCACCTCGCCTTCGAAGCCGGGGTCGAACTGAGCGTGCTGCATCGGCAGAAAGCCGGCCTGGAAGACTCGTTTCTCGCCCTCGTCGGCGGAGGCCACTCACTATGACTTCGTTCCTGCGGTCCATTGCGGCCGAATTCGCCAAGATTTTCACCACTCGCCTCTGGTGGATACTCGCCCTCGTACTGTTTGGCTACATCGGGCTGCTGGCCGGCGGCCTCGCCGCTCTGTTCTCCGGGCTTCAGTCCGGTGTGATCAGCCCCGATACTGTAAATACCGGCGGCGGCGCGCTGAGCGGTTTCGGGAGTCTCCCACCCATCATCTATAGCTTCGCATCGTCGGTCGGCTACGTCTTTCCGGTGCTGATCGGTGCCCTCGCGACGACCGGCGAGTTTCGCCACCAGACGCTGACCCCGACGTTTCTGGCGACACCACGCCGCGGGGTCGTGCTCGGCGCCAAGACGGTCACACTCCTCTTGGTCGGCGCGGCATTCGGTCTCATCGCGCTGGCGGCATCCGTTGGTATCGGCGGCGGCGTCATGAGTGCTTTCGATGTGGATGCGCTGCTACTCGATTCGGAGACCTGGCTCCTGGTAGCTCGTTCGGTGCTCGCCATGGCCCTGTGGGCCGCGATCGGCGTCGGTCTCGGCGTGCTCGTGCCCAATCAGGTCGCCTCGATCGTGATCGTGCTCGCCTTCACCCAGTTCGTCGAACCTCTGCTGCGGCTCGCGGCCTCTTTTCTCGAGGTCACCGCGAAGATCGGCAACTTTCTACCCGGTGCCGCCTCCGACGCCCTAGTCGGCGCGAGCATCTTCACGGTTATGAACCCGGCCGGCGCAGCGCCCCTGGACTGGTGGCAGGGCGGCCTCGTGCTGCTCGGCTACGCGCTCGTGGCCACCGTCATCGGGTACGCCGTGAGCTGGAAGAAGGACGTCAGCTAGCTGCAGCCCCACGGCGCTACCGGCGCGTGCCTATCCCAGTCGCGACACGACACTCTTAATCAACGGCCAGACGCGCTCCACGGACTTGTGGTTCACCCGCTCCGCTGACGAATGCAGGGCTTGAAGCTCAGTGCCGATCGAGATGATGTCGGCTACCGGCACCCGCATGCTGAACATGCCCAGCTCGAGTGAGCACTGTGACACCTCAATGTTGGGTTCTTTGCCGAGCACGTCACGATAGGCCTCGGATGCCGCTGCGAGCAGCTCCGAGTCAGGACGATACGGGAACTCTGCAGCGTCGAGGCCGTAGAGTTCGAACACGACCCCACCGGCGGCGAGCGCGACGAGCGCCTGTATTCGCTCGACCAACTCGTGCTTCCGCGAGGTGAGGGCAGACGTGACCGTCGACATCACGCGCGCACCTTCAGGAGCCGGCCGCACCGTTCCGAGGTTGTTCGACGTCTCTACGCGACCGGGAACGTGAAGGTTCCAACTGATCACCCCATGAGGAATGAGGCGCAAAATGGACATGAGCCGCAGCCCTGCGCCGCGTGAAAATGAACTATCGGGGCGTATTGCACTCTTGAGCTCGACGCGAATAGCAGGGTCAGAAAGCTCGTACTCTCTCTTGAGCTCGCCGTCTAGCTGGGCAATGAGCGCCTCGATCGAATCAGTGTCTGCGTCTCCGAAGACGATGACAGCGGATGCGTCGGCCGGGATCGCACTGTTCTGGGCGCCTCCGAACGGGTTGCTAATGCGCAATTCGTGCGCACCCGCCAATTTGTGGACCGCACGAGCCAGCACCTGCAGAGCGTTCGCCCGCTCCAGCTGAATGTCGAATTCGCAGTGACCGCCGTTGAGCCCGCGCACCTCAAGCGAGCGCGCACTGGTCAAGTCAACAGGCACTGGCTCAAACTCACCGGGGACATCAACGGTGAACGTCACGTCGCCGCTGCACCCCGCGAGGATCTCCTCGTCCGTGATCCAGTTAAAATCGATCATGCGGCGCCCAACAAGTTGCCCGACGTTGAATTGTCCGGCCCCCACCTTGCCCTTTTCCTCCATGGCGGTGAGGACTGCCTCCAGCGGCGGATGAGGGATGTCCTTTGATTCAAGCAACGCAAGTATGTAGGACACTCCGATTCCGTTGTCCGCGCCCAGAGAGGTTCCAGCCGCCGAGATGTACTCGCCGTCGACGAGGAGGCTCAGCGGTTGTTTCACGAAGTCGAACTCGACCCCCTCTGCCTTTTCGCAGACCATATCCAAGTGGCCGTGCAGGATTAGCGGTGCTGCATTCTCAAGGCCGCCCTGACCGGGCTTGCGCACGAGTACGCAGTGCAGGTCATCCTTCGTCGCCTCGAGTCCACACGAGCGCGCGAAATCCACAACCCAGTTGGCGACCTGCTCTTCGTTACCCGAGCCTCGCGGGATGCTCGTGAGCACCTCGAAGAATCGGAAAACCTCGCGGGGCTCGAGGTCTTTAAGCACGCCAGAGTTGGTCGCTTCCATGATGTCCATAGTGGGCATGTGTGTTCCCTCTCGTTTGTTACTTGCGTTTGTTACTTGCGTTTGTTCGTTACGTTAATTACTTAACAATGCTTGATTTGTTGCGCGACATGGTGAGGGCAACCACCGCGATGATGACCGCGCCGTAGACCAGGCTCTGCGCTTGGGCCTCGATGCCGACCGCGGTCGTCGCGATGGGAACAAGGGCAATGGTCAGCGCTCCGAAAATCACTGTGAGCGGATTAACTACACCTCCGGAGATCGACGTTCCTCCGATTAGAGCTGCGGCGATGGCGGGCAGCAGCAGGTCGCTGCCCAGGCCGGTGGGTGACGCTGACCCCGCCTGCGCGATGATCGCGATGCCGGCGAGTCCGGCGGCAAACCCGGAGAGAGCAAAGGCGAGTACCTTGAGCGCGCGCGTTCGCACCGCGGAGAAGATCGCTGCGGATTCGTTCTTTCCGATGGCCGTCATTCCACGGCCGATGCGGGTGTACCGCAGAAGCACCCAGAGAGCGACCGCAAGCAGGACGCCCATCCAGAACGTCATCGGCACATTGGCGATCCCGCTTTCGTACAACGAGTGGACGCCCTCCCCGTTGCTGGCGACGTAGACGGTCGTCCGGCCGCTGACCACGAGCGCGACTGCTTGAAAAATTCCCAACGTGCCCAGTGTCAGCGCGAAGGACGGTACCTGCGCGTATGCCAGGATCAGACCGTTCACGGCGCCAAAGGCGGTGGTGGCCAGGAGCACGATGATCGGAGATAGTCCCGCTACGGGCCCGAGCGTGAGTGCAAGAAGAATTGCGCCCAGCAGCCCGATCGCGGCATTCGACAGGTCGATCGACCCGACGTTGAGCACCATGGCCTGCCCGAGTGCCAGCAACAGGATGGGGGCCGACGACGACGCGATTACCGCGAGCCCTCCGCTCCCGATGAATGCTGGCGTGAGGATCGCAACAACGGCGAGTATCGCAAGGAAAATGACAATCGGGCCAATCGCATGCCAGCCTCCGATGCGCTTCATAGACTGCAACTTTTCGCGGGCAGGCACGGCGATCTTCGTTGTCTCGCTGTCAGTCTTGAACATCACAGCATCCTTTCGAGCAGGTCCAGAGTGGCGGGATTATCGTGCCCAAGGTCGTAGACGCCTGAGATCCGACCGTCGCGCATCACCACGATGTCGTCGGCGATGTCAAGCGCCTCTTCGATCGTGTCGGGAATGAGGATGATCGCGGTTCCGTCATCGCATACCGACCGGATCTGCGCTTTGACTGTCTCACCCGCGCCCGGGTCGAGGCCTCGGAGTGGGTGGTCAAGTACGAGCGCCTTCAGCTCCGAAGAGTTCAACCACTTGGCAAGGACGACCTTCTGCTGGTTACCGCCAGAAAAGTCCTGAAGCATGTGCTCGGGCTCCCGAGGCCGGATGTCCAGCTTCTCAAACCACATACGTGCCAGAGACAGCCTGCGTCGGGGAAGCTCGAACGGCCCGATGGCGGCGGAACCTGGATGCGTGAGCGTGATGTTTTGATCCGCCGGCATTTCCCCGACCATTCCCTCAGTCTTGCGCTCCGCGGGAACGTAGCCCACACCAAGGGCGACGGCCTTCTTAATGGACAAGTGGTGCCCGGAGTAACCCGCGATCGAGATGGATCCGGAATCGAAGCCCTCTGCCCCAAATATCGCTCGCGCTACGGACTCTCGGCCGGAACCACTAGTACCCAGAATGGCCAGGATGCGACCCGGGTAGGCATCGATCGATACCTCAGTATAGGCGCCGGCCTTCGTGAGATCGTGGATCGAGATGACCGGGCTACTGTCCGGCTCAATACTGTGGCGGTCTCGAACGGCGGCATGAGTTTCCCGACCGACCATGAGCCGGAATAGTTCCTCTTCGGTCACGTCATCGACTCGTCGGTCGGCGATCAACTCGCCATCGCGCATGACGACGACGCGATCGCAGATACGCATGACCTCGTCGAGTCGGTGCGAGACGAAGATTACCGAGCCGATGTTGCGAAGCTTGGAGATTTCCCTCTCCAGAATTTCGGTCTCCGTTCTCTCCAGAATCGCGGTCGGTTCGTCGAGGATCACGAGAGGAGTCGTGTGGCTGGAGGCACTTACCCGGATCGCCCGTGCGATCTCCACCATCTGGCGATCAACGAATGACAGGTCGCTGACCCGCGTTCTCGGATTCAAGTGCGATCCGATGAGGTCGAGCGCCTTGGCTGCGTCCGCGTGGAGGCGTCGCCAGTTGTATAGCCCCAACCGGTTGATCCCGCCCCGGCCGATTGGGGTGTTGACCTCGATGTTTTCGGCGACGGTGAGGTTCGTGAACAGTGATTGCTCCTGGTGCACGACCCCAATCCCTGCGCGCAAGGCATCGGCTGGTCCGCGGAACTGGACTTCCCGTCCGTTTACCGCGATTGTTCCTCCATCGTGCCGATAGTTGCCCGAAAGTATTTTTAGTAGCGTGGACTTGCCAGCGCCGTTCTCTCCAATAAGGCCGATGACCTCACCGGATCGAATGCTGAGGGACACACCGCGAACGGCATGATTCGATCCAAAGCTTTTAGAGACTGCGTCCAGGTGAAGCACTGCGGGAGTTGTGGTCACGTCGCTCACTTTGCCACCCGCAATCTGTCGCGCTGAGACCACGCTGCGAACACGATTGCCGCGACCAGGATCACTCCGGTGACGGCCGACTGATAGCTCGATTCGACGCCGGAGAGGATGAGTCCATTATTGAGGATCGTCAGCAAGAACACGCCCAGTACGGTGCGCAGGATTCCCCCTTTTCCGCCGCCGAGGTGCGTACCTCCGATGACAACCGCAGGGATGACGATGAAGAGCACACCGGAGCCTACGGTGGGCGACCCGATGTCGAGTTGGACGGTGGCAAGGATTCCGCCGAGGCCACTGAGCACAGCGGCAATGGCGAAGACGGCAACCTTGACGCGGAAAGCGGGAAGGCCCGCCGAGCGCACGATCGTCTCGCTGTTTCCAATAGCAAGAGTTACCCGGCCGATTCGGGTACTGCGTAGAACGAGTATGCCGAGGCCAATAACGATCAGCGCCACCCAGAAGGAGTTAGGCAGACCGAGGGTAATGTGCGAAGTCCAGCCGCTGAGCGCCTCGTCTTCGAGGCGAGGGAGAAGGTCGGTCCCGTAGAGCATTGTGGCGATTCCGAGCCCTACGTACCACATTCCCAGGGTGACGATAAAAGAGGGTACTTTTAGTGCGGTGAAAATGAGGCCGCTGGCGACACCCAGCACGACGGCCACGCCGAGGGCGATGACCCAAGCCCATGGTCCCAGGTCCGCTCCTCCACGCGAGTTGGCGCTGAGGAGGATCCAGGTCATTCCGGTTGCCCCCATGACCCCCTCCACGGACAGGTCGATGGATCCGAGAAGGATGACCAGGGTCGCGCCGACGGCAACGATCAAGGGAATGGCGGACTGGGTGAGCACGTTCTGAAAGTTGGATGCCGTCAGAAAACGCTCGTTAAACAGGGAAAAAACACCGATAAGGACGGCCAGAGCCACGAGTAGACTCAGCGGCTCGGCCAGACCCCGGAACCGAGCGCGGCGCTCGATACCGGATTCGCGGATCCTGATCGCGGTGGTATTTATGCCTCCCGCGCCCTGTTCCGCTAAAACTTTGTGAACCATGAAAATTCTCCTCGCAGATACCGATCACATAATGGTGATGCGCCTGTTCCCGGCCCTCGTCTGTTGACGAGGGCCGGGAACAGGCTGGCCGTAATACTACGACGTGGGCAGGACCTCTGGTCCGCCGCCGCCGACGAGAGTCGCCGGCTCGGTGTCCCACGGGCCAGTCTTAATGAGCTCATCAACGAAGTTAGCTGCAGCATCGGGACCGTCGTACTGAAGGTAGTCGTCTAGCGTGTCGGGCGTGACGCACTTGATGTCGAAGAAACTCGTGCGCTTCTCCTTGGGCAATTCGGACGGGACGATCTCTCCGGTCGCGGCCAGGTAGGCCGTGTAGAGGCCGATGGCGGAGGCCATGTAGCCGCGGTGGAAGGTTTCCCCGACAATGGCGTTGTTGCCGTAGCCGTTCTTCATCATTTCCACGGTGTCGGGGTACAGACCGTCGGAGGCGAACTTGACCTTGTCCAGCAAACCCGCGTCCTCGAAGGCCTGGATCGCGCCAAGCTGCATGCCGTCATCGGCACTCCAGACGCCGTTGATCTGATCCCCGTACTTCGCGATCAGGTCCTTGGAATTCTGGTTGGCGAGCTGCGGGTCCCAGTTCGAAGCCTGCTTCTCGAGAATTTTGATGTCGGGGTAGTTCTCACGCATCTCGGCTTCGAAGCCGGCGACACGCGTCGCGCTGGTCGTGCTGTCCTCCACGCCAGGGAACATGATCACGTTGCCCTTACCTCCCAGCGAATCACCGATTGCCTTAGCGTTGCAGCGGCCTGAGTCCACGCCAGCGTGCTTCTGAAAGGCCACAAAGTTGTCGCCCGAGTCCCAGGGCTCGAAGTCGTCGGGCTTGTTCCACCAGATCGATACGAAACCGCCGGCACGCTCCACGGCGTCCACGATTGTCGGGGCGTCCGAGCTCGCCACGGTGTTGACGAACATCACGACCTTCTTGCCCTGCGCCAAAATCGCCTGAATCTTTGAGATTTCAGTCTGCGACGAGCCCTGCGAGTCAATGATCTCGAGAGGAATGTCCAGTTTTTTGGAGAGGGCCTTCGCTCCCTCAATGTTGGCGATGAAGTAGGGGTTGGTGGTGTTGATCACGGATGCAACGAGGACTAGGTCCTCCTTAGCAATCGGCCCAGAGGAAGCCTTGTCGGCTCCGCTTGCGGTTGACGTGCACCCGGCGAGTGCGAGCGCAGCAACAGCCGCGAAGGCCGCGAGGCGGAGAACGCCGCGTTTGTTCTTGAGAGACATCTTTGACTCCTATATTTAGTTCTACTGCATTTTTATTCAGTAGATCGGTATTGATTCATAGTGACATTATGCGAGTGGACGTGCACATGCAAGAAGTTTTCGGTCAATGCCCCACACGTGACCGAACCGTTATAATTCGGCTCCGACGTGGGGAGCTCTTCTTGGGGCGTCAGCTCAGAGTTCGGAAGAAATCCCGAACGTCGGCCACGTAGATTTCCGGTTCCTCCAGAGGCGCGAAGTGGCCACCGCTGCTGTGCACCCGGTACTGCTGGAGGTTAAAGTACTTCTCCGTCCAGGTTTTCGGCGGCTTGTAAATCTCGCCCGGATAGATCGAAACCGCGGTCGGCACTCCCACGACGGGGACCCGGTCATGACTGGGCGTCCACGGGTTCCCGCGGCACTCCCAGTAATACCGGGAAGACGTTCCGCCTGTTCCCGTGAGAAAGTACACCGCGGCGGTCGTGATCAAGTCTTCCTTAGGCCAGACACCCTCGAATGCCTCCGTGCCGCTACCACGTTCCGCGAGGCCCCAAAAATACCGCTTCTCCGTGATCCAAGCCAACTGGGCGGCCGGGGAGTCGGCGACGAGCGCCGCAAGCGTCTGTGGCTTCGTCAACTGGAGCTCCCCGTAGCCGCTCTCATTCTCGACGAACAACTTGCCGCGTTCAAACCAGCCTGCTTCGTCAGTCGAATATTCGCTCGAAGCCGGCAGTCCCAGAGCAGGGTCGTACTCGACACCCTCGGGCTGGTCGGGATGCTCCGCGAGGTAGTGCGACAACTGAGCGGGAAAGTGCGTGTAGACGCCGATGACGTCGGATTCGTACTTGTGCCCGTGCTGCTGGGCGATCAGCGCCCCCCAGTCCCCCCCAGCGGTGGCATAGCGCTCATACCCGAGCACCTGCTTCATCAGGACGTTCTCGAGATCGGCGGTCTTCCAGAAATTCCACCCCGTCTCCGTCAGTGGCGAGGAGAACCCGTAGCCGGGCAGAGAGATGAGAACCACATCGAACGAATCACACTCCTGACCGCCGAATTTCACCGGGTCGGTCAGCGGCTCGATGATTTTGCGAACGTCCCAGAAAGTCCAGGGCCAGCCATGGTGGAGAAGCAGCGGCTTCGGGTTTAGGCCCTTGCCGCGCACGTGGATGAAGTGGAGGGGAACGCCCATCAGGTCGACCTTGAAATGTGGCAGCTCGTTCATCCGGCGCTCCACAGCACGCCAGTCATACTCATTGATCCAGTAGTCGATAAGAGTGCGGTGATACTCGGTGTTGTATCCGTACCGCCAATCTTCGTTGGCGAAGTCTTGCGGAAAGCGTGTCCGCTTCAGCCGCTCCATCATGTCGTGAAGATCTGCATCGGGGATACGGATCTCGTACGGACGAACATCAAAAGAATTTGACAATCTTGAACCTCCTTGTTCAGTGCAGGACACGTATCGAATTTTATATTCAGCATTTGCGTGTATATTCACTTTACATCCCGACGGGGTATATGTGGCGACGAATCGTGCCAACTGAGAAGTTGCGCTCGTTCGTCTATTCATGCGGTTCGGCGAAAGGCTGGTCGACTCGAAGTTGAGCTCCAGCACCTGCGCTACAGTCTGCGGACGGGAACCGAACGTCGTTGTTCGGCTTTGCGAAGGCATCAAATCGCTGCACATGCAGCCCTCGTGAGAAAGAGAAGTGAACCATGGGCACTGCCCTCGACAAATATGCAGATATGAAGCCGAACTGGGATTATCCGGTCATCATCGAGTCTCACATCAACGGCATCCGCACGAAAGAAATGAACCCGAACACCCCAATTTCTTACGATGAAATTGCGGAAGATGCTATTCGGTGCTGGGAGGCCGGCGCGGGCGCGATCCACGCACACAACACCAGTTTCGATCTCATGGGCAAAGACGCGTACAAGGACTACATGCGCACCTGGGACAAGGTGCTGCAGAAACATCCCGACATCACCTGGTACCCCACCACCTGTAATAACCTTCGCCTCAAGGGAGACGAGAACGGGCTTCAGCACGTACCCTTCCTCGTCGAGAACGCAAACGTTCGAATCGCCTGTGTCGACACCGGGCTCACGCTCTTCGCTACAGAAACGGATGCCGATGGTTACCTCATCGGCCCCGAATTCGGTTTCAACTACGAGCGCGTTGCCAGCCAAATCAGGATGCTGCGCGAGCACAATACCCCCATGGTCTTCGGCGTCTACGAACCAGGGCACCTCCGGCACGCCATGCACTATGTCAACAACGGGCTCTCCACGCCCGGATCGATGTGGGATTTCTACCTCATCGGAGACTATGGTCTGACCGCTACGAAACCCATCGGAACGAACGGCATGAAGCCGACTCTGGAGAGCTTGTATTACTACCTCTCGATGATCGAGGAAGCGAAGGTCAAGCACCCCTGGTACATCTCGATCTGGGGCCAAGGGGCACTCGACGACACCTCGATCCTCCGCAGGGCCATCGAGCTCGGGGGCCACATTAAGACTGGACTGGAACTCTTCTACGATCCGGCCCGCAACCCCACGAACCTTGAGCTGCTTCAGCAGGCCCAGGAAATCGCCCGTGAGGTGGGCCGCCCCATTGCAACCCCGGACGAGACCAGAGCTCTGTACAAAATCAAGTAATTCACTTCCGGCGAATCTTTGACAAGCTGCACACGTCATGTGAGCCTTGGAAACTTGCATTCAATGATGAATAGGTGTTCAACATGTCACCCAGCACCAAGATTGTTCTCCCGGCAATTGTGGCCGTGGACCAAGGAACCAGCTCAACGAAGACAATCGTCGTCGACGGAGAAGGGCGAATCCTTAGTCGTGCTTCCGTCAAGGTATCCCGGGTAGATGCCCGACCCGGCTGGGTCGAACAGGACGCTGAGGAAATAAGGTCGAGTGTTATTAGTTCGATCACTGCGGCACTCGCAGGGCTGGATGGTGACGTCGACATTCGCGGAATCGGCTTGAGCAACCAACGCGAGTCGGCCGTTGTCTGGGACCGGGAGACCGGCAAGGCACTTGGCCCCATGCTCGGCTGGCAAGACCGTCGAACAGCAAGTCGGGTAGCGGAATACGAGGATCTGGGCTGGGGCGACATTGTGCGCCACAAGACGGGGCTCCCGCTTGACCCCATGTTTTCGGCTCTGAAAATCCAATGGCTGCTTGACCAGATCGACCCTGATAGAACCGCTTCGATGGCCGGTCGTATTGCAGTCGGGACCGTGGACTCCTGGCTTGTTCATTCCCTTACCGGGGAACATCGGATTGAACTCGGCAACGCGAGCCGCACTCAACTATTGAATCTCGAGTCAGCGAGCTGGGATCTCGAGCTCCTCGAGCTTTTTCAGATTCCTCTCCGGTGCATGCCGCGTCTCGCGGCATCAAGCGAACCAACTGGCCCCATTGTGGGTGTGCCAGTGCTGCCTGCGGATACTCGGATTTACGCAGTACTGGGCGATTCTCACGCGGCTCTTTTTGCTCACGGGGTTCGAGGCCCTGGACAAGTCAAGGCGACGCATGGCAGCGGCAGCTCGGTCATGGGATTGCTCCAACCGGGCGCGCCAGACCCTGCCGACAGGAGGGGTTTGGTGCGCACCATCGCGTGGGCCACCCCTGATCCGGTATACGCTTTCGAGGGCACAATTCTTTCCACCGGCGCCACTCTCCTATGGTTGGGTCAGTTGCTGGGAATGGGCCCCGGACAGTTGAGTGCAATCGCCCAGACAGTTTCCACGAGCCAAGGTGTGGACTTGGTACCTGCTTTTGCAGGCCTGGGTGCCCCTTATTGGGACGAGAAAGCGGTTGCTGTGATTTGTGGGTTTGGTCTTGGAACCAAACCCGCTGAGCTGGCCCGTGCAGCCTTCGAATCGGTGGCTCTTCAGACGGAAGCTCTATTCGAGGCCGTCGAACAGCTATTGGGTGCACGAATAGAGACCGTACTCACCGATGGAGGTCCGTCACAGAACGATTGGCTCATGCAGCTGCAAGCAGATTTTAGCCAACGAGACGTCATTCGTAGCAATATCGCGGAGCTCTCAGCTACCGGGGCCGCCCATTTGGCGGGCATCTCGTCGGGGTTATGGAGCGCCGACGAATGCGCACGACTCCCCCGCGAAACCTCAGTCTTCCTTCCCGGCATGGACCCAGTGCAATCTCTTGTACGCAGAGAACGCTGGCGATCGGCTGTCGCCCGCTCCCGTGGGCGTTCTGCCGATTACCTACCGAGCGACGAAGAAAAAAATTCAAGCTGACCAATGCCACGCCAGAAGCAACGACTGTTTCGCCCCCTGAATTCATTCGTGGATCATGATTCCAGGCGATTCGCTAAGACGTGATACTGAATTTCGCCGCTCCGATGACCAGCAAACGCCCGAACGATGGACTCGGTAACATCGCCGGCGGTCATTCCTCTCGCTTCAGAGAGCACCGACCCGAATGTGCGTTCGTTCCAGGCGAAGTCGAGCTCACGGTTCACCGCGACCAGAACGTCGATGAGTGCACCAGTTTCAGCGACGGGAATTGAGGCACTCATGAGGCGTGCGCCACGTGTCACGCGTTGCGCCGTTCCCACGAGCTTCACCTGGCCGCGGGCATTAACACTGTAAGTTCCGGGGCAGTATTCGCCCGGCACGGGACCCACCCGCGCATCCACTCCCAACTCTCGCAGGACATCAGCGAACTGATTCCCTACCGTCTTGAAATGAGCTTCGTTATCGAGACCTCCGTACGCACCATCTTCAACGTTCACGAGATCAACGACTAGGCATGATTCATCGTACGCAACCGCTCGTCCTCCGGCGGGTCGTATCACAGGCGTGAATCCATGGCTGGCAGCTGCGCTCACCGCAGCAGGGAATCCAGGGAGCAAGCTCTCGCGTCGACTGAAAGCAACGGTCGGCTCCGGCTGGTAGACCCGAACCAGCCGGGGGGTTTCTGGGTTCGCCGCGACGTACTTGAGCATTCGCAGAGATACGTCCAGATCCCCAGCTGCGCCGTGTCCGACGCTGTGAGTGACGAGCAATGCATCCATACGTGATTCTCGCAGATTGGCTGGTTCCGGGCCGCGAGTCGTCACTCCAGACACAGACGACTCATCCGAGCGGCGGGAGTTGGCTAAACGGCAATCGGAGTGGTGAGGGCATCACTGAATGCCTTCAGGAAAGTTGCGCCGGTGGCTCCGTCTACTGAGCGGTGGTCACAGGTCAAAGTGAACTCCGCGATCGGTAGCCACTCGCCACCCGCCTCGGTCCAGACGTGTCGTTTCTTTGTGGCCCCGACAGCGAGGATCGCGGACTGCGGAATGTTAAGAATTGCATCGAATCGATCGATTCCCATCATCCCGAGGTTGGAGATGGTGAAGGTTCCGCCGGTGATGTCGTCCCTGACCAGGGTTCCTGTGCGGGCGCGATCGACAGCTTCACGACGGCGTGCCGCGATCTCAGTCATGGTCAGGCGATCAGCACCGTGGATTACCGGCACCGTGAGGCCCTTATCGGTGGCCACGGCGACGCCGACATTCGCCTCACTAAAAACGGTCACTTCATCGTCACCGACGTAGCTGTTAAGTGCTGGCACTGCAATAAGCGCCTGAGCTGCTGCTGCGACCAGGACGTCCGTGACGGTCGCTTCCGGCACAACCTGCTTTACCTTCGAAGCTTCCGTCATATCAATCTCGATGGTCAGGTGGAAGACTGGCGCTTCCCACGCCGCTACCATACGACGTGCAGCTGTGCGCCGGATCCCTTTCAGCGGCGTTGTCACTCCGACGGGCGCAGCCGTTGTGTCGCTCATGCCGTGACTGCCTGGGCGAGATTCTGGTTCTGCGATCGATCTGCGCAGCCGAACTCGCGCATCTTCTGAACGGTGGCTTCGATCATTTGACGCCGGCCTTCAGCCATTCCGTCTTCTAACTGACGATCGCCTAGTGCCCAGGTTTCTTCTATACCGCGGCGGAAAGCATGACGCAGGTCGGTGTCGGCATTGAGTTTGTTAATCCCCGCAGCGATCGCAGCACGAATGTCATCGAGCGGAACGCCGGATGCGCCGTGAAGGACCAGGGGGATGCCGGTCACGTCGCGAATGCGCGCAATGCGTTCGATGTCGAGGGGCAACGGCTCCGTAGCCGTCACACCGTGCATAACCCCGGCCGAAATTGCCAGAAAATCGACCCCGGTTTCAGCGACGAAGCGTTCGGCTTCGTCCACGCTCGTGTAGAAGTCCGGCCAGTTGATGGCCGTATTCGCATCCGGGATCTTGCCAAGTTCAGCTTCCACCGGAACGCCGAATGAGTGACAAACTTTTACGACATACTTCGTGGCTTTGATATTGTCTTCAAAGTCCAGGTGGGAGCCGTCGAACATGATGGAGTCAAAGCCCAGCCGCAGGGCTTCGAAAACTTCGTCATACGTTCCGTGGTCAAGGTGAATGACGGCTTGGGCGTCTGATTTGCTCAGTTCGCGCTGTGTCATCCGAAATGATTCGGCGAGACCCATGTGTGGCACTACCGCGCGCCCCACTTGCATGAACACAGGGGCATCCGCCAATTCGGCCGCCTGGAGCAGCGCCTGTGTTGTCTCGACGTTGTGCATGTTGAAACCGCCAACGGCGTAGCCTCCGCGACGGGCGCTTTCAACTATTTCTGCCGGGTCAAATTTGCCCATGGTCATTCCTCTTTCGTTCGTGTTGGGGATATTTTTAGCGCGCAACCAGCAGCGGCTGGTTGTCTGCGGGAAGTATTTGTGAGGAGGGTTTGCGAAGGGGCAACCCGCGGGCGGCAGTGACAGCATCCTGCCAACCGGCGTAGAGCTCCTCACGCCGCGTCTCCGACATGGCTGGCTCAAATACACGCTCGACTCGCCAGGACGCAGCGATGTCGTCCGCCCCGTTCCACAGGCCAACGCCGGATCCAGCGACGTGCGCTACGCCGAGGGCAGTGCGTTCGAGTCCATGCGGTCGATGCACGGCTATGCCGAGGATGTCTGCTTGAAATTGGCAGAGGAAATCATTCGCAATCCCCCCACCGTCGACTTTGAGGGTGGGTATGCGCATACCACCTCGGGCTAGGGCGTCGATGTTGTCGCGAGTTTGGTAGGCCATTGCCTCTAGGGCCGCCCGGACGACGTGCTCAATGCCAGTTTCTAGCGTGAGCCCAACAATCGCACCCCGAACGTTCCGGTCCCAGTGCGGGTCGCAGAGTCCGGCAAATGCCGGAACAAAGTACACGCCGCCATTGTCGGGAACACTGGCAGCAAGCGCTTCGCTGCTTTCCGAAGAATCAATCGCCCGCATTTTGTCGCGAAGCCAGTGCAAAGTTTGACCGCTATGAAAAACGACGCCCTCGGCTTCATAGGTCGTTCGACCGCCAAGCGTCCACGCGACGCTGCTGGTCATACCGTCAACGATTAGGGGTGCATCGCCGACGTTGACCGTGAGGACACCCGCCGTTCCATAGGTGTTCTTCGCGGATCCGGCTTCCAGACATGCCTGGCCAAAGAGTCCGGCTTGCTGATCAGCCAAAATGGCCATTACCGGAACACTCGCCGCGTGGCCGCCCGGCAGCACGGCAGCATCTAAATAGCCAAAACAGGAGTCGGATGGCACGACTTCAGGCAGCAACTCCATCGGGATACCGTACGCAGCGCACAGCCATTCGTCCCACTTGCATTCGCCAATATTAAACAAGGCGGTACGCGAAGCCGAACTGGGATCCGTCAGGTGGGAGCGCCCACCGGTGAGATTCCATAACAACCAAGTTTCGACGGTGCCAGCGGCTAGTTCTCCCAGCTGCGCCCGCCTTCTCACATCTGGCACGTGCTCGAGGAGCCAAGCCAGCTTGCCAGCCGAGAAGAACGAGTCGTTGCGCAGCCCCGTCCGGGCGCGGATTTGCCCATCGAGGCCGTCGGCTGACCACCGAGCGACGATGTCATCTGTCTGCTTCGACATCCACATGATTGCGTTATAGACCGGCTGCCCGGTTTGACGGTCCCAGATGAGGCAGGTTTCACGGTGGGTAGTCACGCCGACCGCGGCAATGTCGGAAGCGGTCACGCCTGCCTGGGCCATGGTTCGGTCCATGGCCCCCTTCGCAGCGTTCCACAGGTCCCACGGGTCAAGTTCGACCCAACCCGTAGAGGGGAAACGTGCCTTAATCGGTGTTGCGGATTCGCTTACGATTCGACCGTCAGGATCAACGAGTATCGCTCGCGCGCTGCTGGATCCTTCATCTAGCGCAAGAACATAGCGCTTGCTCACGTGGTTTCCCCTGAACCGGTGCCGGCCGCATCAATACCATTCGACTGCGATTTCGGGGCGCGGCCGGGCACAGCAAGATGTTCCAGCCACTTCTCGTAGCCGGCAATTTCCACCGCGCGGCGCTGGGCGTCCCAGCCCAGAGTCTCGCCCAAAATGCCGGCTGCCCGAGATACCGAAGCCAATCCGTGACCGGGTTCAAAAGCGATGAGGGTGCGTCGTGCATACACGTCCGTCAGCGACTTGGCCATTTCATACTTCACCGCAAAGACCAGCTCTGCCGCGATCGCATTCGACAGTGGGTCGAATTTTTCGCCGAGCGAGGCATCCGCCCTGACGAGATCCAACACGGAATCCGCGCGAACTCCGTAAATTTTCAGGAGTCGCTTCTTGGTTTCCCGGTCCAGGCCAGGTGCAGCGATAAATGCCTTCTGAAATTCCGGCCAGTTCGCCACGCGTGCGCCGGGTAATGGCATATCCCGCGTGCTGGTTTTCGTTCGTGGTCGACCCAGGCTGCGGTACGTGATATCAACGGCATCTTCGGCCAGCTGACGGAACGTGGTCAGCTTGCCGCCAACGACGGAGAACAAGCCCTTTCGCCCAGTACCAGCGTGGTCATGAATGACGTGGCTCCGGGGGATCTTCCACTCCGGCACCCCGGGGGCATACGGCAGCGGACGCACACCGCTGTAGGTGAAGAGGATGTCGTCGACGGTGAGCTTCGCCTGCGGAATGAGTGCGTTCACCTCGGCGAGGAGGTACTCAACCTCATTGGACTCCGCACGCGCGGTTCCCGGCTCGTCGTCGTACAACGCGTCGGTGCACCCGATCAAAAAGCGCCCCATCCACGGAATGACCAGAACAAGGCGTCCGTCGGACTGAGACTCGTAGTAGACCACGTCAGTGGGCGCGCCCTCGAAGGCGTCAACAATAATGTGGCTGCCCTTTGAACCGCCAATGAGCTGCTTCTCAGTCTGGGCCAGATTGGATTTTGGCGTGGCATTCAACACCCAGTCCAACCAGGGCCCCGCCGCATTCATAACCACGGAACCATAGATTTCACGGCTTTCACCGGTCGCGGCGTCGGAGTAGCGCACGCCGGTTACGGTCGTACCGCGCGACAGGAGCGAGTCCACCCTGGAGTGTGTCAGGATGACGGCGCCATCTGCCTGCGCGGCGATGGCGAGCTCAACGCACAGGCGTTCGGCGTATTCAACCTGGCCGTCGATGAACAGCGCCGCACCGCCGAGCCCCTTTTTTTCCATTCCGCCAAAGCGCGCGAGCACTTTCTCGCGGGACAGGATGCGATGATTCGGCGGCGTTTTATCAAACGACAACACGTCATAGGCGATCATGCCCAGCCGGATCAACCATGCCGGACGCTTATTCTTTGCGTAGAACGGCATGAGCAACGGAACGGGACGGACAAGGTGGGGCGCCAGTTTGAAGAGGCGCTCTCGCTCCTTGAGCGATTCGCGCACCAAGGCAAAATCCTTGTGCTCAAGGTATCTCAGACCACCGTGAATGAGTCGTCCAGACCACGCTGAAACACCGCTGCACAAGTCGTCTTGTTCAACCACGGCCACACGCAGGCCGCGGGAGGCGGCGTCCCGAGCTATGCCAAG
The DNA here is from genome assembly GCF_002929615.1 of Cryobacterium sp. M91. NCBI lineage: Bacteria > Bacillati > Actinomycetota > Actinomycetes > Micrococcales > Microbacteriaceae > Cryobacterium > Cryobacterium sp. M91. The sequence continues at coordinate 71,837 of NZ_PJJT01000076.1, forward strand.
GCCATTTATCCCAGCCCCGATCACAATGAGATCAAATGGCACCACGGGAAGTGGCGACGCTTGTACTTCTTCGTTCGACATGAGTTCCTTGCTGTCTTTCGTAGAAAGTTGGCCTGACTGCGCACCCCGCCCGCCCGCCATGGTTAGTCCGTCTCGATGACCGCGATAACGGTGCGAACCGGAACGGTCTCACCCTCCGCCATGAGGATTTCGATGAGCGTTCCAGTAGCCGGCGACTCGAGAGATTCTTCGACTTTTTCCGACTCGATGTCCGCGAGAGGCTCGTCCTCTTGAACCTTGTCTCCCACCTTCTTGAGCCACTCAACGATGGTGCCTTCACTCATTCCCATGCCCCACTGGGGCAACAGAACATCCACTCTAGCCATGCGATTTCCTTCTTTTCTTAAGCGCTCGTGCGGTAAATCAGCGGATGATTGACGCTGATGTAAGTGCAGGTTCCAGATCGAGAACACGACGAATCGCGGCGGCGATGGTCAGTCGTGTCGGATACATCTGGCTCTCCAACGACGGGCTGAACGGTATCTGCATGTCGGGAGCCGTAACGCGAACGATCGGCGCTCGAAGGGCGTCGAACGCGTCCTCAGCCACGATGGCGCTGATCTCAGCGGCGGCACCACACGTGCGGTGGGCGGGCTCGGCAACGACGAGGCGACCAGTTTTTACCACCGAACGGACTATGGCGTCCCGATCGAGGGGAACAAGCGTGCGCGGGTCGATAATTTCCACCGAAACGCCTTCGGCGGCAAGATCCTCTGCTGCAAGAATTGCCTCCGGAACGGAACCTGAAATGGCGACCACGGTCACGTCGGTACCTTCACGCACAGTGCGAGCGACACCGAGGGGTATCCAGAATTCGTTGTCGTCGACCTCTTCCTTCGTTCCCCACAAGAGACAGGCCTCGAAGGTAAGCACCGGGTCGTCGGAATCGATTGCGGCGCGAAGCAGTCCCTTGGCATCTGACGGGCTCGACGGCGCGATGATCTTCAACCCTGGCACGTTCATGAACATCGGGTACGGGCGGTCAGAATGGTGAGCTCCCGTATTCATGCCATAGAACATGGCGGAGCGAAAGACGACCGGCATAGAAGCCTGTCCACCAAACATGTACCGGTTCTTGGCCACCTGATTGACGAACTGGTCCATGGCCATGTACAGGAAGCTGGAATAGGAGAGGTCAACGATTGGCCGCAGGCCGGTCATAGCGGCGCCCGCGGCGGCGCCAACAATTCCCTCTTCCGAAATTGGAGTGTTTCGGATCCGGTTCTTTCCGTACATCTGTAGGAAGTCACCCTTGTCGCTGCGGGACTTTCCGCCACCGGTGGTGCCGTAAACGTTTGCTTCGACATCCTCGCCGATAATGACGACGCGTTCATCAGCGTCCATGGCTTCGCGTTGTGCGGCGCCGATGGCGCCCAAGTAACTCATTACACTCATGCCGCTACCTCCTTGTCGGTATAGAGATCGTCAAACGCTACTGACGGATCGGGGTAAGGACTTTGGTTGGTGAACTCGACGGCAGCATCCACCTCGGCGAGAACATCGGCTTCGAGTTCGTCCAGCTGTGCCGGATCGAATCCCTGGCCCTCAAGGTACTCGCGGAGCATAACGATGGGATCTTTGCTGAGCCAGGCGGCGCGCTCGTCGGCGTCCCGGTAGTCCGTCTTGAGACGAAGGCCTTCGGAGTGCTCGTTGTAGCGGTAGGTCACAACTTCAACGAGCGAGGGGCCCTCGCCAGCACGAGCGCGATCGACCGCTGCGCTCACTGCTTCATACACGGCGAGGATGTCCTGGCCATTTTCGACCCGGATACCCGGCATTCCGAAGCCGGCCGCACGCTCGGCGATGACGCCGGACGTAACCGTGTGCGCGGGAGTGCTCAGCGCATACTGGTTGTTCTCGCATAGGAAGATCATGGGAAGCTTCCATACGCCAGCGAGGTTCATCGACTCGTAGAGGACGCCCTGGTTGGCTGCCCCATCTCCGAAGAACGCGAGAGCAACCTTGCCGTTGTTCAAGACTTTCGACGACAGCGCTGCGCCGGTGGCGATAGGAATCGAGGAACCGACGATTCCCGACTCGCCGAGGCTTCCCACGGCGAAGTCGGCCAGGTGAAGGGAGCCGCCCTTGCCCTTGCAGACTCCGGTTGCCTTGCCGACGAGTTCGGCCATTAGCGGACCCAGCGGTGAGCCTTTGCCGATCGGGTGGCCGTGGCTGCGGTGGTTCCCGGACATGTAGTCACCGTCGCCGAGGGCCATAGTCGCCCCGACGACCTGAGCTTCTTGACCAATGCTGGTGTGCACCGTGCCGGGGATGTGACCGCGCTTGACCATCTTCGAGGCTCGCTCATCGAACGCTCGAATCCGCAACATGCGCCTCTGCATCTCGAGCAGAGTATCGCGTGACAAATCTGCCATCGGAACCGCCTTTCACCAACGCCTGCGTTGGACTCAACATCCAGAGAGCCTGAATATATATACTGCCTGTGATTGACTATTCTACGCGGGTCTATGTTGGCGACGCAAGGCGACCGCTAGATATTCCAACCGAGTTCGTCTCGAAGCTGGGTCGGAATCAAATGATCGACCCGGTCGAGCACAAAGGATGGTCGCTGATCGCTCTCACGCTCTTCCACCATGGCGATTGAACTGTCGCCGGTGAGCACGAGGGCGGAATCCATGACCGCGTTGAGAGCCATTTGAATATCCGTGTACAGACGGTCGCCGACCATGATGCAGTCACGGACATCCATTTTGAGCGCTTCGGTCACGGTGTCGATCATGATCTGATCCGGTTTGCCCGCATTGGCCTGACTCTTGACGCCCGTGCACGCCTCGATCGCTGCGACAATGGCCGCCGCATCGGGCTGGCCGCGGCCGCCGGGGAATGGGCAGAATCGATCGGGATTGGTCGTGACCAAGATGGCGCGACCGAATTGCCAAATGGCGTCGAAAGCGATCTGAAGCTTTCGGTAATCGAACGTGCGGTCGTAGCTGGCGATGACGATGTCGATCTCTTGGGGATCTTCGGACATGCGAATTCCGGCGTTCCCGAGGGCCCGAATCAGGGGTGCTTCCGCGATCGGAAATACCACGGCGCCCGGATGCTCCCGCTGCAGCCAGGCCACAATACTCACCACAGAATTGACCACGTCTGATTCGTTAATCTGCAGGCCCAGACGCTCGAACTTTTCCACGTACATTCCCGGGTCGAGCGTGGGGTTGTTCGACAGGAAAACCGTCCGGCTCCCGCGTTCCTGCAGGTATTCGATCAGTCGCCGAGCACCGGGGAGCAATTTATCGCCGAGGTAAATGGTGCCGTCGAGGTCGAAGACGTAAGCCGGGTAGATACGAAGGGGAGAAGTTCGCAGAGATTCGACGCTGGCGTGTGTCGATGTGATCATGTCAGGGCTTTCTTGAGGGCAGAAAAAACGGGGCGTACTGATGGGTAAATTTCTTGATAAACCGCGAAGAATCGGTCGTAGGTCTCCGCCAGGTCTTCATTGGGGTCGAACCGTTTACCGAAGGAGGTCATTGCAGAGCTGGCCTCCCGCACTGTGGGATAGATCCCAGCTCCGGCCGCCGCCAGCATTCCCGCGCCCAGGCACGTGCTCTCCTGCTGTCCCGAGATGAGAATGGGGCGCCGCAGTACGTCGGCGAGGATCTGACACCACAACGCGCTTTGGGTGCCGCCTCCCATGGCTACAACGAGTGAGATCGGTTCCGACAGACCAAGTTCAACTCGATCGAAACAGAGGCGAAGTTCATAAGCCAGACCCTCCAGTACCGCCCGATAAATGTGCGCTCGACTGTGGATGCCGGTCAGGCCGAGGATTATTCCGCGTGCGTTGTGGTCCCAGTACGGGGTCAGTGCCCCGTTCCAGTAAGGGACCACGAGCAGACCGTTGCACCCCGGAGCGATGTGCGCAGCCTCTAGCTCCAGGCGCTTCTCAATGGTGCCAGCGGGTTCCTGGACGTCTGGAGATTTCTCGACGAATGTGTCAATGAACCAGTTGATCATGTAGGTTCCGGCACCAATAAAGGATTCGAACGTGAAGGTGTCCGGAATAGACCCGGTGAGCGCACGGTAGGCGGAATTCGGTGAATAGGTGTCGCTGTAGGTGCCCGCTACCAACCCGGTGCCGAGATTGAGGTAGGCCCTACCGGGTTCGGTGATGCCCGCACCCAGTCCGGCGGCTTGTCCGTCGCCGGCGCCCGATATCACGCGCAGGCCTTCCGGGAGACCGAGCGCAGATCCCGCCGCCGCGCTCAGTTCGCCCAAGACCATTCCCGGCGGAACCAGGGTGCTGAGCTGGTCTCGGTGAAGTCCCGCTTCTCTCACCAACTCATCGTCGTAGTCCGCCGTGTTCAGGTTCACCAGCCCGAGAGGGTCGGCGCTGGCCACGGATGTGAGCCATTGATCCGTCATCTTATGGACGAGGTATCCGTGCACGTCGACGACGTGTTTGGTCTGGCGCAGCGTTTCTGGCTCGTGCGACTGGAGCCAGAGCAGCTTATAGAACGCGGGCGTTGTGTTCGGTGGTTTACCCGTGATGTCGTGCACGCGTTTGGTGCCTGCGGTCTCTACTTCGTAGGTTGCCCGGGCGTCCAACCACAGCATGGCGGGGCGAATAGGCTCTCCGAAGCCATCCAAACAGACAAACGTTTCGCGCTGGTGGGTGACACAAATTGATGCGATCCGATGCGCGTCCACGTTTCGCACCGCCTCGGTGACGGCAATACACATGGCACTCCACCATTGACGCGGGTCTTGTTCGCCGTAACCGATGGACGGAATACTCAGATCTAAGGACGACCGGCCCTCACCGACGAGCCGTCCCTGCGAATCCCACACCACACTCTTGACGCCCGTGGTCGAGCAATCTACGGACACCACAACATCTTGGGTCATCAGCCTTCCGCTACAGATGCGCTGGCGGCCCGAGCAATGACAAGGTCAACATCTTCGGCGGTCCACCAGCCGTAAAAGAAGAGCAGATCGACGACCGTGAAACGGTCTCGCATGAAGAGGCAGTTGAGTACGGCCCATTTCCAGACATCGGCGGTGACCCACTCGCCGAGCTGTGCCGGCTGGGAGGGCGCCCCGGCGATGCGAAGTCCGCTGGAGAGCGTGTCCGGCGTCGGCAGCGATCCCGAGAATACCGGCTCGTAGTCTTTCCAGTCCTGCAGGACCGCTAGCGCGCGAGGCTTGTTCTCGCGCCAATCCGCGAGCTTCGCACTGTAACCCGCCCAGCACTCGGCGCCCTTTTCCCCCGTCGGGTCGCACCAGTCGAACGCGGAGCGCACGCGTAGCTCGAGCTCATCATCGGTGGGGAAGTCCAGCGCCGGTGCGCCCTCGCCGAGGCGCTCGAACAGAAGCTGCCAGGCGGCCGCTCCGATGAGGGAAGCCACCCCCACTTGCGCGCCGTGAAGACCGATGGGCAGGTGGTGCGATCCCGAGTACATGTCGAGCATGTGACTGATGACGTGCTCAACCCCGGACAGGCACGCGGTCGTGCCGGCAACGCCGGTGCCGATTCCCCGAATGGCCAAGACTCGGGTGAGTTGCTCGACCGAGGCGCTGTCGCCATCCGAAAGACCGTTTCCCCACTCGCTGACGTCACCCGCAAATGCCAGCAATAGGTCGCGGGGCGTTTCGTGAAAGGTCGAATCCAGACCGAAGAGGGAGGCGAGGTACCAATCGGCCGGGGCCGTGTAAAGCGACAGAACTTCGCCGAAACCGGCCGTGTTCATTGCCCGAGGAGCGCCCGCGATCGTCACCGTGTCGGCAAGAACAGCGTTGGGCCATCGGGACGGGACCGTGCGCTTGACGCCGTTCTTGAGAATGACGGACACGTTGTCCGTGAAGCCGTCTACCGACGCGGCCGTCTGCACGACGACGAGGGGGATGTCGCCGTTTCGATTTGTGGCCACCTTGCCGATGTCGGTGATCGTGCCGCCGCCGATGGTGACAACACACTCCGCGGAACGGACCGCCTCGGTGGCCAGATCCAGCGACGCCTCGTTGGCCAGCAGATGAGCGTCATCGCCGAGAACGTAGGTTTCCACACTGAAGTTTTCGACGAGAAGGTCGGCGATTTTTGCTTTCAAGTCTTCGCCATCACGCAGGATCGTCGTCGAGTCCACCAGGATAATAACCTTGGCCCCGGCGCTCACCCGACCGGCCAGGCGCAGTTCCTCGCCGACCACCTCGCTAATTCTGTCGGTGGCAAGCGGCGAGATGTCCAGAAGCCGCAGCCCCAGCGGTACCAGTTCGTCCGCGCCGGGAGCAGCGGCAATAACCAGACGCAAGCTGTCTAGATCGGTGGGATCCGAGATGTCTAAGAATGAAGTCATGATTTCTTCCGGCTAGTGCGTCGATCCGTCATGACTGCGGCAACGATGACGAAGCCGACGACAACGGGCTGGAGGTTGGGGGAGACATTGAGAAGCGACATCCCGTTGTTGAGCACTCCGATGATCAGGAGGCCGACGAAAGTGCCGAGCATGCTCCCGGAGCCGCCAGACAGGCTCGCCCCGCCGATTACCACGACGGCGATCACATTAAGCAGATCGGCGACTCCAGCGGTCGGCTGGGCGGAGTCGAGCCGCGATGTAACGAGGAGGCCAGCAATCGCCGCGAGAATCCCGGCAATCACGTAAACGGCTATTTTGGCCCGTCGGATCGGCAGGCCCGAAAGTCGTGCTACCTCTTCATTTCCACCAATGGCGTAAAGCGCTCGACCGCTCGGCCGATACCGGAGCCAGAATGCCGTAATGGCAAAGATCAGAATAAGGACAATTCCCTGAATCGGGATGCCGATGAAACTGGTTGAGGTAATCGCCAAGAACCACTGCGGGAACCCGTTGACCGGGTTTCCATTCGTGAGGAAGAGGGCGAGGCCCGCAGCCGCAGACATCGTTGCGAGTGTGGCGATGAACGGCTGAAGCTTTCCATATGCAGTCAGAAGACCATTGATCAATCCGATCAATGCGCCGACAACCAGTCCGCCGACGAGGGCAATTTCAAAGGGGAGCTCGGCAACTCGGAATAGCCACGCCATCGACATGGAGCTCAAAGCCACCACCGAGCCGACGGAGAGATCGATGCCCCCGATGATAATAATCAGGACAGCACCAACCGACATCACGCCGATTGCTGAAACCTGGCTCAGAATATTGAGCAGGTTGCGCGGTGTGAGAAAGAACGGGGAAAGAAATGACAGCGCAATGAAGATGATGATCAGGCCGATAAGGGGGCCCGGAACACTGCCCATAACCGACGCCATCTTGCTTCCGGCGGTTGACTTCCACGACCCGGTGCCGAGGTCGGAGGGCGCAGCGGCGGCACTGTCCACCGCACCGGACGTGCGGGGCTCGTTATTGATTTGCGTCATTGTGATTCACTTCTTCCCTGTGGCGAGCTGCCGGGTTGGTTCGAGGGTTGGGCATCGTCACTCGAGTCGGTGATCAGCGCGAGCGCCATCACGGCTTCCGGGGTGGCGTCGGCGCGGTCGAGGATGCCGCGTTGCCTTCCGCCGGACATGACGAGGACACGGTGCGAGAGACCGAGGACTTCTTCGAGTTCGGAAGAAATGACGATGATGGCAACACCCTGTTCGGCCAACGATCGAATCGTCTTGTAGATGGCCATTTTTGCGCCAACATCTACGCCGCGGGTTGGTTCGTCGAGAATCAGCACACGCGGTCGCGTGACGAGCCATTTTCCGAGGAGGACCTTTTGCTGGTTACCCCCCGACAGCGAACCAACCGGAATGTCGAGCTTGCTTCTAATGTCGAGAAATTCCCGTTGCAGATTCGCTGTCGCGTTGACCGTGCGAACGGTCATTATTCCACCCGTTGTAAGGCTGGGCTCCCAGGGCAAGGTAATGTTTTCGGCGCCGGTGCGGTCCAGGTTAAGACCCTGACCCTTGCGATCTTCCGGGACCATAGCGATGCCGGCATTAATCGCTGAACGCGGTCCGCGGATCTTGACGGCAGTACCGTCAACCAGGATCTCCCCGGCGTCATGTCGATCGGCTCCGGCGATCGTTCGCACCATCTCGGTGCGACCGGCGCCGACGAGGCCCGAAAACCCGAGAATTTCTCCACGATTTACCGCAAAGTTAATTCCCTCAAAGACGCCGGTTCGACCGAGCCCGCGCACTTCGAGCGCAACCTCAGTGGTGGCGTCTTTGGGCGCGAGGTGGCTAAAGACAAAGTCTCGGCCAACCATTGCTCGAACAATGTCTTCTTTCGAAACGTCTCCCGTTTCCCACGCGGCTACCCGCTTACCGTCCCGCAGGCACACGACGGTATCTGCGAGGGTGCGAATTTCTTCCAACCGGTGGGAGATATAGACGATTCCAGCGCCCTGGTCACGCAAAATACGAATTTGGTCGAACACGCGCTCGGTTTCGGACTCGCCGAGGGAAGCAGAGGGTTCGTCAAAGATGATGTATCGCGGTTCGCGAGTTAGCGCCCGCGCAATTTCGATTTCTTGCTGGGCTGCTATCGACAAGCCAGCTACTTGACGCCGGGGATCGGTGTCAGAGCCAAGAAGCTTGAGGATACTGCGGGATTCTTCATTCATGAGCTTGCGGTCGACACGGCCGCGCCGCATCGGGAGCCGACCCAAGAAGATGTTCTCGGCAACCGACAGTTCGGAAACCATCCGAATTTCCTGGTGAATGAGCGCCACCCCGGCCTTGAGGGCATCGGCAGGCGACTGTGGATCGTAAATCTCTCCGTCGATGGTCATGCTGCCCCCGTCGGGGCGCACCATTCCCGCGATGATGGACGAAGTCGTCGACTTTCCCGCTCCGTTTTCCCCGACCAGCCCGAGCACACTGCCGGGGGTCAGGGAAAGATCCACTTGAGTTAGGACGGATGTTCCGCCGTAGCTCTTCGACAGCCCCAGGCAAACCAAGCCCGCCGAGGAACCATTCGCGTTGGACACCCGGTCCGCCGAATACAGGGTGTCGGATACTACTTCTGTCACCGTGTTCCACCTCGTTGCAGTCAAAGCTCAGTGGTGCGTATGGGGCCCTCACCTTCGGGACGGCCCCACACGCACCCGTTCTATTTAGAAGTCGGGCCCGTAAAACTTCGTCGGGTCGTTGTCCGCGACGTTTTCTTTGGTGACGAGGACAGTGTCCATGTACTGAAGTTCCGGAACGTCGGCCGTCTTTCCCTCCGCGATCTGGACCGCGTTCTTGACGGACATCTGACCCATGAGGTAAGGCTGCTGGGCCATGGTGGCCTGCGTCAGTCCGCCAGTGATGGCCTCAAACATGGTCGGGAACCCGTCGATTCCGACGAAGAACAGTCCTTCGCGGCCATCCTGCTTGGCTGCCTTGGCGGCGCCCATGGCCATCGCGTCACTCTCGCCGAAGAATGCCTTCAGGTTGGGGTTCGCGGTGAGGATGTTCTGCGCGGCGGTGAAGGCCTCAGTCTCGTCCCAATTTGCCGATTCCATCGCCACGACGTTGATGTCTGGATAATTCGCCAGCGCCTTGTCGCAGCCTTCGCTGCGCTGCAGTTCGGCCGTGGCTCCAAGCGGCCCCTGCAGAATTGCCAGGTCTCCAGCGCCACCGATCTGATCGAAAAGCCAGGTGCACAGTTCTTCGGCGGCCTTGACGCTGTCCGTTGCAATGTACGTGGCCAGTTTTCCATCACCCGATTCAGGCTTCTGGTCAACAGCAATGATCGGAATGCCCGCATCGTTGGCGAGCTTTACTCCCGCAGCGGCTGAAGTAGCGTCCTGAGCGATAAAGATGATGGCGCCGACCTGCTGAGTGATCAGGTCCTGTACCTGGTTCACCTGCTGGCTGGAGTTGTTGTTGGCCGACAGCGTGATCAGCTTGTAACCAGCCTCCTTTGCCGCCTGCTCCATTCCGTCGACGGCGGCAACATAGAACAGAGATTTCTGGTCGGCCACTGCGATTCCAATGGTTTTGTTTCCGCCAGCGGCGGGCTCCGTAGTGGATGGAGTGACCGTTTGGCTGCAGGCTGCGAATACGGAGGCTGCAGCAACAGCCCCCACCGCCGCAACGGCGATGCGCAGAGCAAAATTGCGTTTGATCATTACGTTTCTTCCTTGAAACATCATGGTTCATGACTTGTCCTGCGAGGACGAACGGAACTCGAACAATGTTGCCAACATATTTATGCTAGCCTGGACTGAAAATCCACCGTTCATCGAAACTATATGGGTCGGTGTTGAAGGTGTCAAATGAGAAACTGGGCATCAAAGCGCGAAACTCGTCTGGCACATCGAGGCTTGGAATGTCACGGCCCGGGTGACCAGAAAGATAGAGGAACAATTTGATCCACGACAGTGGCGCCGACGTTGAGCACCTACGCTTGATCACCAAAGTCGCGAGGCTTTATCACACGCGCAACATGCGTCAAACGGAGATTGCGAGCCTGCTCGGCGTGTCGCAGGCCCGCGTTTCGCGGCTGCTGCGCGCCGCCGAAGAGGCTAATGTAATCAGAACGATCGTCGTGATCCCTCCAGGTTTGCACGTGGACCTCGAAGACTCCCTCGAGCAAGAATTTGGTATCGATGAAGTTCACGTGGTGGACGTGATCGATGACGATGAGGCGCGCCTGACCCAAGACCTCGGAAACGCTGTGGCATCGATATTGCGCATCATGCCCTTAGAAACAAAAACGATAGGTTTCACTTCCTGGAGCCGATCGCTTCGAGAAATGACGTCAGCTCTACAACCCCTGCAACGTTTGGCCGCGACGCGAGTCGTGGAAATGCTGGGAGATGTCGGTCCGCCAACGCTCCAGCACGAAGCAACTCGTGCAACTCAGCGTTTGGCCCATCTCACCGGAGCCGCCGCCCTATTCTTGCGGGTCCCCGGTGTGGTGTCGTCCCGGGAAGTCAAGGCGGCAATACTCGGGCAGGACCTCCATACTCGGGCAGCCTTGAGCGCCCTAGACGAGATGGATATCGCCTTGATGGGTATCGGAAACTGCGAAATCGTACCGCCACTGGAGGCCGGAGGCAATTTCTTCAGCCAGGAGCAGTTTGATCTCGCGAAGTCGCTCGGAGCTGTTGGTGAAGTAAATCTCCGCTTCATCGATGCTCATGGTGAGCCGGTAATGTCAGAGCTCGATGAACTTGTCATCGGGGTGACCCTCAAGCAGCTGCGTAATACCGACCGAAGGCTCGGGGTGGCCGGTGGCCCCAGCAAATATAAGGCCATTCATGCCGCTATTTCTGGTGGATGGGTCAACGTACTTGTCACTGATGTTGTCACAGCAGAACACCTGATGGCACAGGGGCGCACGGCATTGTCCTAAGTTGGTGCCGCAAAGACAATGGCGCCCACGCCAAGCCCGAGTGGGTCAGGCGAGGAGTTTCAGCGAGTCGACGAAGTCGGCCGCGTGCTGGCTGGTGAGAATGACGCGGGCGAATTCTTCGTCGACCAGGTCGATCACCACGGCCGGGCGGTGACGCTTGATCGAGACGAAGTCCTTGCCGCCGTGAAACTTCCAGGTTCCGGCCGCCAGCACGAGCGGAATCATCGATCCCGGTGAGCGGATGCCGCGCAGCCAGATCCACGGATCTTCCGTGATGATCACCGAGCGGATGTTCTCCCGCTGCACCACAATCGAGTCACGCCGCAGCGCGAGCGTTCTTTCCGTGCGCGTCAAGTGGATCTCGAGCCGGTCGGAATGCACGCTCAGGGAAGCCATTATCCCAGTCTGCCCGGTCCGGCCCGAAAACTCGTTGTCTGACGCGAATAAAGCAGTAATGTCCCAGCGCAGGAACTCTCCAACTGAAGCACACGCTCCCGGCCGGTCCGGGAGCGTTTGCTCAATTAGACCGTTGGCTGGGCTGCCGCTGCAGCTTTGGCCGCGGCGGGCAGCGCCTCGAAGATGCGCCCGATCGCGCTCTGATCGTGTGCGTCGGAGACAAACCAGGCCTCGAACACGCTCGGCGGCAGCGAGACGCCGCCATCGAGCATGGCGTGAAAGAACGGGGCGTAGCGAAAAGCCTCCTGGCGCTGTACATCGGCGTAGGTGCGCGGAGCCGAACCCTGCGCCTCCTCGCCGAACACGAAGCTGAACAGGTTGCCGGCCCGCTGTACCCGGTGCGCGACACCCTCGGCGGCAAGCGAGGCAGAAACAGCCTCAGAGAGGATGATGGCGGTCGCGTTGAGCCGGTCATACACGCTCTCGTCGAGCAGGTTGAGCGTGGCGATGCCCGCCGCAACCGCGACCGGGTTGCCCGACAACGTTCCGGCTTGGTAGACCGGGCCGGTCGGTGCCAGAAAGTCCATCACATCGGCCCGGCCACCGAGGGCAGCAACGGGCAGGCCGCCGCCGATGATCTTGCCGAAGGCGAGCAGGTCGGGCGTGTAAAACTCTTCACCGGCCGACTCGAGACTGCTGGTCTCGAGTCCCCAGAAGCCCGAGCGACTCACTCGAAAACCGGTGAGCACCTCGTCGAGGATGAGCAGGGAACCGTTCTCGTGCGCGATCGCCGACAGGGCCGCGTTGAAGCCGGCATCCGGCGCGACGACGCCCATATTAGCGGCGGCAGCCTCGGTGATGATCGCGGCGATGCGCCCCGGGTGTGCCTCAAAGGCGGCGCGCACGGCGTCGAGGTCGTTGTACGGCAACACGAGGGTCTGCGCGGCGGTCGCGGCCGTGACGCCGGCCGAACCGGGCAGGGCGAGGGTAGCGAGGCCGGAACCGGCCTGGGCCAGCAGGCCGTCGGAGTGGCCGTGGTAGTGCCCGGCGAACTTGATCAGCAGGTCACGACCGGTGAAACCGCGGGCCAGTCGGATGGCGGTCATGGTCGCCTCGGTGCCGGTGGACACCAGGCGCAGCTTTTCGACCGCGCCGACCCTCTCGGCGACGAGCTCCGCCAGTTCGGTCTCGGCGGGCGTCGAGGCGCCAAAGGACAGGCCGAGAGCGGCGGCATCCTGAACGGCCTTGATGACCTCGGGATGGGCGTGGCCCAGAATGGCCGGTCCCCAGGAGTTGACGAGGTCGACGTATTCGCGACCGTCGGAGTCGGTGACATAGGCGCCGGCGGCCTTCACCAGAAACAGCGGGGTGCCGCCGACCGAGCCAAAGGCCCGCACCGGAGAGTTCACCCCCCCGGGAATGACCTTCCGGGCCCGGTCGAACAGCTCGTCGTTGCGGGTCGCCACGTGGTGCACTTCGGTTGACAGTGTGTCGGTCATGCTCGCTCCTCCTTGAGCCAGGTGGCCAATTCAACGGCCCAATAGGTAAGTACAGCGTCGGCACCGGCCCGACGGATGCTCAGCACCGACTCTTCGACGGCGCGGCGCCGGTCGATCCAGCCCTGCGCAGCTGCGGCTTCGATCATGGCGTATTCGCCAGAGACTTGATATGCCCAAACGGGAATATCACTCATCGCGGCGACCTCGGCGAGCACGTCGAGGTAGCTGCCGGCCGGTTTGACCATGACGATGTCGGCACCCTCGTCAATGTCCAGCTGGGCTTCGCGTACGCCCTCGCGTCGATTCGCCGGGTCGAGCTGGTAGGTGCGGCGGTCGCCGACCAAGGTCGAGGCGACGGCCTCCCGGAACGGGCCGTAGTAGGCCGAGGCGTACTTGGCCGAGTAAGCCAGCACAGCGGTGTCTTCGAAACCATTGGAGTCGAGGGTTTCGCGCACGGCGGCGACCTGGCCGTCCATCATGCCGGAGAGGCCGAGCAGCGCGGAACCGGCGCTCGCCTGGGCCAGCGCCATGTCGCGGTAGCGTTCGAGGGTCGCGTCGTTGTCGACATGGCCATCGGCGGCGAGCACGCCGCAATGGCCGTGGTCGGTGAATTCATCCAGGCACAAGTCGGTCTGCACCACGAGCGCATCACCGATCTCGTCGGCGAGAGCACGGGTGGCCAGGTTGAGGATGCCGTTGGGGTCGGTCGCGCCAGTCCCGGTCGCGTCGCGCACCTCTGGCACTCCGAACAGCATGATGCCCCCGACACCAGCTTCTGCCGCCTCAGCCACGGCCCGACGGGAGCTGTCGATGCTGTGCTGCACGACGCCGGGCATCGAGCTGATCGGCCGCTGCTCGTTGCCCTCCCGAATGAACATGGGGAGCACGAGCTCGGCCGGGTGGAGACGGATTTCACTGGCCAGGCGACGAAGCGCGCCGCTGGTGCGCAGTCGTCGTGGGCGGATAACGGGTTTGGTCACCCCTTTACACTACGCCGCCCGGCTGTGCATTTCGTTATCGGCTCGTTACAGGGCTGGGTCAGGCTGCTGGCGTGTTCCCCGCGAGTGCTGCATCGACGAGTGCATCGATGAGTGACTCGGCGCTGCGCTCCGAGGCGACAACGTCGACGCGCAGTCCGAGGGTCCGGGAGTCCCTGGCGGTCTGCGGGCCGATGCAGGCAACCAGGGTGCGTTCGGGAATGTCCCCGAACTGTTCGCGCACTTGACGAGCAACGCTGCCGCTCGTGACGAGTACGGCGTGCACGAGCCCAGCCTTAACGTCGGCGACCACCTGGTCGCTGACCGGAACACCGATGGTGCGGTAAGCGACGACCGATTCAACGTCGTGGCCGACGCGGCGCAGTCCCTCGCTGAGCAGCGGCTTGGCGATCTCACTGCGCAGGGTGAGCACGCGCAACGGAATAACCCCTGCGGTCGCGGTTTCCCATTCCTCGAGCAGTCCTCGGGCGGAGTTGTCTTCGGAGGGCACGATGTCCACGTGGTAGCCGGCCGCGATGAGTGCGGCGGCCGTGGTCTCACCGACGGCGGCGATGCGGGTTCCCGGGGCGACGACCGCGCGGTGCGACGAGAGTACGTCGACGGTCGTGGCGCTGGTGATGGTCATCCAGTCGAAATCCCCGGCGGCCAGACGGGTCAGCGCCGCGTTCAGAGCCGGCGCGTCATCGGTGGCGGCGAAGTTGATCATCGGTGCGACGATCGGGTGCGCGCCCTTGGCGCGCAGGTTCGCTGCGACCTGGTCGCCCCAGGGGCCGCCGCGCGGAACGAGAACTCGCCAGCCCGCGAGGGGCTTGGTCAGTCGATTGGTCACGTGGTCACTCAGTCACTTTCAGGGGAGCGAACTCGGCCGCGCCACCGGCCAGAAGATCTATGGACACTCGTTCGGCCACATCGAGCGCGGCTTCGGTGAGATGGGGTGCGGAGTGGGAATCGGGCGTCGCCGCGTGCGAGCTGGTGATCTTGCGGGATCCATCCGGGCTGTACACGGTTGCGGTGAGAAAGAGCAGTCCATCGTCGACCACGGCGGTGGCGCCGATCGGCGCGGCGCAACCGGCCTCCAGTCGGGCCAGCACGGTGCGTTCGGCGGTGGTTGTCGCCTGAGTAGAGCCATGGTTCATCGCCGCGAGTGCCACGCCGAGCAGGCGCTCCGGCTTGCCGTCACGCACCTCGATCGCGAGCGCACCCTGGCCGGGAGCGGTCGGCCAGGCTGACAGCTCGAGAAACTCCGGCGCGAGGGATTCGAGACGACCGAGACGACCTAGGCCAGCCGCGGCCAGCACGACGGCGTCGAGGTCGCCCTCGGCGACGCGCCCGATCCGAGTGTCGATGTTGCCGCGAATGTCCACGATCGTGAGGTCGGGGCGACGCTCCAGCAACTGGGCGACGCGGCGGGGCGAACCCGTACCGACGCGGGCACCCCCCGGAAGGGTGTCGAGGGTGAAGCCGGCGCGCGCGACCAGCACGTCGCGGGCATCCGCTCTCTTGGGGATTGCGCCAATGCGCAAGCCTGCGTGGGCCTCGGTCGGCAAATCTTTGAACGAGTGCACGATGACGTCGCACTCGTCATTCAGCAGGGCTTCACGCAGGGCGCTCGCGAACACTCCGGTGCCGCCGAGGCTCGAGAGTGGCTCGGTGGAGGTATCGCCGTGCGTGGTGACGCTCACGATTTCAACTTCGACGCCGGCCGACGCAGCGATGCGGTTGACGATGGTCTGGGTCTGCGCGAGGGCGAGGGCACTCGCGCGGGTACCTACTCGAATGACGGTCATGGTGCCATTCCCGCGACGGCCGGCTTGAAGCCGAGCCGCACGTTTTCACAGCAGCCGGGGCGACAGACGTCGTACCAGGGGCCGAGCGTGGTCTTGGCCGGACGGTCTTCGACCGGGGTGTCGTTGAGGCGTTCCTCGATCAGGTCGCCCAGGCCGCTGACGAAGTCGGGCGAAATGCCGGGGGTCGGTACGCGCACGGCGTGAATCCCGAACTTCGCACTGGTTTCCATGGCCTCGTTGTCGAGGTCCCACATGACCTCCATATGATCGCTCACGAAACCGAGCGGCACAATAATCACAGCACGGATGCCGCGGGCCGGCAGCAGGGCGATCGCATCGTTGATATCGGGTTCGAGCCACGGCATGCTGGGCGGTCCACTGCGGGACTGGTAGACCAGCTGCCATTGCGTTTTGAGCGGGGTGGACGCGTCTTCGGGTTCCACGAGGGAGTCCATGACGACCTGGGCGACGGCGCGGTGCTGCGCCTCGTAGGCGCCACCCTCGCCGAAGCCGCGATCGGCCGGGCCGCTCTTGTTGGCGTCCGTCATCGGGATCGAGTGGGTCGAGAACAGAATCTCGACCTCGGAGTCGACGTCGATGCCGGGCATGGCCGCGACGACATCCTGGAGTCCTTGGGTGACACCGACGATGAACGGGGTGACGAAGCCGGGGTGGTCGAAGAACTGGCGGATCTTGTCGATGTGGACCTTGTCGTTTAGGCCCGTGTCGGTCAGGGCTGCGGCGAAGTCTTCACGGTACTGGCGGCATCCGCTGTAGGAGCTGTAGGCACTCGTCGCGATGGCCAGCAGGCGATCCTGACCGGCATCGTGGGCCTCACTGATCGTGTCTTTCAGGTAGGGCGCCCAGTTTCGGTTGCCCCAGATCACGGGCAGGTCGATGCCTCGACGCTGGAGTTCAACCTGCAGAGCGGCCTTGAGCACGCGGTTCTGGTCGTTGATCGGGCTCACACCGCCGAAGTGGCGATAGTGGGTGGCCACCTCTTCGAGGCGCTCTTCCGGGATGCCGCGACCACCGGTCACGTTGCGCAGGAACGGAATCACGTCGTCCTGGCCTTCGGGTCCGCCAAAACCGGCGAGCAGCACTGCGTCGTAAGCGGTCATTACTGAAGCACCTCGACCAGCTCGGCGGTGGAGATGCGGCGTCCGGTATAGAACGGGATCTCCTCGCGCACGTGGCGACGCGCCTCGGTGTCGCGCAGGCCGCGCATCAGGTCGACGAGCTCGGTGAGCTCGTCGCTCTCGATCGGCAGCAGCCATTCGTAGTCGCCGAGGGCGAAGGCGGAGACGGTGTTGGCGATTGCACCGCGGTAGGCGGCGCCCTTGCGGCCGTGGTCGGCGAGCATGGCGCTGCGCTCAGCCTCGGGCAGCAGATACCACTCGAAGCTGCGCACGAAGGGGTAGATGGTGAGCCAGGCCTTGGGCTCGACTCCGCGCAGGAATCCGGGCACGTGGCTCTTGTTGAATTCGGCGTCCCGATGCACGCCCATGGCGTTCCAGGTTGGCAACAGGCTCTTCAGCAGGCGGCTGCGGCGCAGCTCACGGTTCGCCCACTGCAAGGTCTCTGCCTCGGGCGCGTGGGTCCAGATCATGACGTCGGAATCGGCCTTGAGGCCGGAGACATCGTAGAAGCCGCGCACGGTGACGCCCTCGGCTTCGATCAAGGCCACCACGTCGTCGAGCTCGTTCACGGCGTGCGGAACATCGCGGCCGTCGAGATCATCGGGGTTGTGCGGGTCTCTTCGCAGCACGGTAAAGAGGGTGAATCCTTGCGGCGAAGCCGCGGTTACCTCGGTATCGGTGGGAGTGGTGGGCTGAACGCTGGTTACTGCCTCTCCGGCAGCCGGGTGAGTCATGGGTCTAGTTTGCTCTGAATTGCCCCCGGTACCAAAATGAGCAGTGCGGTTGCTGTGAACCCACCCCACTTGCTACCGGTTTTTGGCCACCGCGGAGGCGCCGAACCAGACGATGACACCGACCACGGTCGCCGCACCGAGGGCGATGCTGATGAGGGCGGCCGGGCTGTCTTCGCCGAGTTGGTACAGGGCGTGGGTCAGGCGGCGGCGCTTGATGCGCAGCTGCTTGGGGATATTGAGCTTGTACTCGATCGCATCGAGCGTCGAGGCGAGCTCGGCGCGAGCGTGTCGGGCTTCGGCGCGCAGGTCATTTGTGGTCATATTCGCCAACTCCCTTGAATGCATCAACGTCGTGACGGATGCTCGCGTGCACGCCCTCTGGGTCGGGTTTCGTTGCCGCCTTCACCCGGTTGACGCCGATGAGCACGAGGAGTGCGGCAATGAGCAGGAGCACGACCAGCACGATGAGCGTGGCAAGCCACAGCGGCAGCACGAGGGCCAGCAAGATCACGAAGAGGGCAACGAGCACCCCGAGCGCGAAGAACAGAAAAGCCCCGGCCACGATGAAGAGGCCGGCACCGATGCCGAAATTCTTGGCTTTGGCCGTGAACTCGGCCTTGAAGGCATCGAGTTCGGCTTTCACGAGAGCGCTGATCTGGCCGGGCAGTTCCCCGATCAGCGCGAGCAACGGACGTTTGCTCTTCGGGTTGAATCCACTGCTAGTCACGAATTGCCTTCCCTGTTTTCGGGTGTCGTCGGGGTGTCGCGCCCGGCGATGTAACGGGTGTCCGAATTCTACGAGCTACTGGGCGTCGTCAGCCGCCGGCTTGGCCTTGGCCGTCGGTGTCGGCTTCTCGGTCGCCTTCGGCTTCGCGGCGGCCGTGCGGCTCGTCGTGGTGCTGGCCGTGGTTGCGGGGGCGGCGGCATCCGCTTTCGCTGACGTTGTCGAGGTCTGGGCAGCCGCCGTCTTGTTCCTCTTCTTTTTGGCGACAGCCTGCGTGACGGCCTTCTTGCCGGCGTTGTACAGGGTCACGGGAACGTCGCCGACGAGTTCGAGCGCGGCGTCGCGCACCTCGGTCACCCGGCGTTGCACAGGTTTGGCGTTCCAGAGGTCATTGGCGGCGGCGGCGATCTGGTCGTAACGTTTGCGGCCGGCGCGTGCACCGAGCACATAGCCAACGAGTCCGCCCGTGATGAACAGAAGCTTTCCGCGCATTGAGTCTCCACTTTCGTAAGGTCTCCCCAGAGTAACCCGGTTCGCCGTTTCGATCTCGGGTGATGCCCGGGTATGTCTCGTAGTGCTCGTATCAATACAGGAAGTGCACAGTTTGGGGCACCCGCGCGCCCACCGTTCGGGGGCCCGTGCATAACTGCGGAGAATCCGGCGAATCGGGCCGCATTCGCGGTTCAAGACGAGAATCACCGCGGTTCGGTACCGGGACTACTCGTCCGGCCCGGTGATGGTCAGGCCGAGGGCGGCGTGGCGGATGCGGTCGCCGGCCTCGAGTGCGTGTGGGATGACCGAGGCGAGGCCGGTTCCGGCCAGCCAGGCACCGGTGATCTCGATTGCGGGGGTCGCGGCGACGGCCTCGCGCACCTGCTGCGCGCGTTCCGGAGCACCGAGGGTGGCCGGCGACAGGGCGTCGCGCCACTCGGTGCGGGCGAAAGCGCGCACCGCGGCCGCTGCCAGTGGCACACCGAGCAGGGCGCTCGCGTCGTGCAGGGCGAGGGCCTGCAGCTCCTTGTCGCTCAGGTCGTCGGTCGGGTTGGGCTGGCCGGCACGGCCGTAAGACAGCCGCACGACGTGGCGGCCGGGGCCGGCCGCTTCGGCGACCCAGGCCCACTTCGCCGTGACGTGGGTGAGCGCTTTTGCGGTGACGTCGGGGGCATCGGCCGAGACGAGCACGCCGGTGCCGCGTGGGTGCGCGTCGAGGGCTGGCGCATCGAGCACGAGCGTGGTGAGAGTGACGGCAGTCGGTGCTGGCCAGTCGAGCTCGGCGAGAGCGTCGAACTGGTCACCGAGCGGGTTGACCAGGCGCAGTGCCTGCGCGCCCTGGGTCGCGATGATGAGGTAACGGGCGGTGAGGGTGCTGGTGGTTCGCTCGGCGGCGCTGTCGGCCGGGGCAGCGGGGTCGGTCGGGGCGGCATCTGCTTGCCGGGTGACGGTGACGGACCAGGTCGGCGCGTCGTCTGTGCCCGAGCGGGCCAGCGCTGTGGCCGTGGTTCCGGTCAGAATCGCCACGTCGTGGCGTTGCAGGGCGGCCACGATCGCGGCGGGCAGGCTGGCCATTCCGCCGAGCAGGCCGCCGACGTTGGACCCGGCCGGGGCGCCAGCACGCAGGGCCGAGACCGCGCCGGAGAGGGAGCCGGCCGTGGTGAGGGCACGGTTGAGTCCGGGGGCGACCACATCGATCTCGAGGTCGACGGCGCTCGTCGTGTAGACGCCGGACGCGACGGGTTCCACCAGCCGGTCGAGCACGCGCTGGCCCATGCGCTTCTTCACGAGGTCACCGAGGCTGTGCTCGCGGCCGATCGTGAGCACGGGCATGAGTCGGTCGGCGTAAGCGCGCAGCGACCCTTTCCAGCCAATGACGCGGCGCACGTCGTCGGAGAGCGGTGAACCGGGGATTCCTAGAACGCCGGCCTTGGGCAGCGGAACGCTCATCGCGGCATCCGCTTGCTTGAGGGCCGGCAAGTGCAGCCAGGCCCCGGCGACATTGGGGGCCACGACCTGGTCGGTGAGGCCGAGATCCTCGATGAATGACGCGACCGTGCCTCCGCGCACAGCGAAGCTCTCGGCGCCGCTGTCGAGGGTGAGCCCGTCGAGAACGTGGCCGGCGACCGGACCGCCGACGGCATCCGTTGTCTCGATGACGGTCACGGCCAGGCCGACCTGGGCGCATTCGCGGGCGGCGACCAGGCCGGCCACCCCCCCGCCGATGACGACAACGTCGATTGGTCTGGTCATGCTGGCTCCTACTCGGCCGCGCTGACGTCGTGCACGAGGCTGACCAGGCGGGTGAGCACGTCGGGGTCGGTGTCGGGCGGAACGCCGTGACCGAGGTTGAGCACGTGCGAGGGTGCGCTGCGTCCGCGTTCGAGGACGTCGCGCACGTGCGCTTCGAGCACGGGCCACGGCGCCGTCAGCAGGGCCGGGTCGACGTTTCCCTGTACCGGAACAGCTCCGCCGAGTCGGCGGTTGGCCTCATCGAGCGGCACCCGGTAGTCGACGCCTACGACGTCGGCGCCGATATTGTGCATTTCTTTCAGCAGTTCGCCGGTGCCCACGCCGAAATGCACGATCGGTGCATTGCGATCAGCGCCGTTGACGCTGTAGCTGAGGTCGCGCACGTGCGCGATCGCTGCCGCCGAAGCTGGCGCAACGGATGCCGCATAGTCGGCCAGTGACAGGGCTCCGGCCCACGAGTCAAACAGTTGGGCAGCGCTCGCGCCGGCGAGCACCTGGGCGCGCAGGAACCGGCCGGTGACATCGGCGGTCCAGGCCATGAGCCGCGCCCACGCTTCGGGCTCGGCGTGCATGAGCGTGCGGGCGTGGATGTGATCCTTCGACGGACCGCCCTCGACCAGGTACGCGGCCAGGGTGAATGGCGCGCCGGCGAAACCGATCAGCGGGGTCGATCCGAGCTGGGACACCGCGCGGCCCACGGCGTCGCGAATCGGCGCGAGAGCCTCATCGAGAATCGCGGGATCCAGGGCGGTGAGCTCGTCGACATCCGCTGACGTGCGCACGGCCTTGCCGAGCACCGGGCCCTTGCCGGCCACAATCGTCACATCGACACCGACGAGCTTGAGTGGAACGACGATGTCGCTGAAGAAGATTCCGGCGTCGACGTTGTGGCGCCGCACCGGCTGCAGCGAGATTTCGCTCGCCAGTTCGGGGTCGAGGCACACGTCGAGCATGCGCGTACCGACGCGCAGTTCACGGTATTCGGGCAGTGATCGCCCGGCCTGGCGCATGAACCACACCGGGGTCACGTCGGGTCGAACGCCCTGATAGGCCTGAATCAGGCGGGAGTCGGCGGTGAGGCCGGAGGAGAGTGGATGCTGCGCGTCGAGGATCATCCCCCCCATCCTCTCAAACATCCCTGACGATGCGCGCCGGAAGCGTACAGCAATAAGTCGTAGAATTGGCTAGTGCTCATTCTTCTGTCGGCCAGTCACAAAAACTCCACCTTCGATGTGCTGGAGAAATTGTCTGTCGGCGGAAGCGTTGCGGCCACCCGCATGGTCGAGCAGCACGGTCGGCTCAGCGGTGCCGTCGTCGTCGCGACCTGCAACCGCTTCGAGGCCTACCTCGATCTCGATGAACCCTACGGCGTGTCGCCGCTGCCCGCCGTGTACGCGGCGATCGAAGCCGTGAGCGCGAGCACCGGCGTCGCCGAAGACACCCTGCGTGACAATCTCACCCTCGTGCACGGTAATGGCGTTGCCGAGCACCTGTTCGCCGTGACCAGCGGCCTCGAATCGGTCGTCGTCGGCGAGGTCGAGATCGCCGGCCAGGTGCGGCGCGCACTGGAACAGGCTCGCGCCGATGGCACCACGAGCCCCGAACTTGAGCGTCTGTTTCAGCGCGCCTCCCAAACTTCTCGCGGCGTCAAGAATCGCACCGGCATCGGCTCGGCCGGCCGCTCGATCGTGCGCCTCGCCCTCGAACTGGCCGAAAGCCGGGTCAGCGACTGGTCGAGTGCCCGCGTGCTGCTCGTCGGTACCGGCCGCTACGCCGGCGCCTCGCTCGCCGCCCTGCGCGACCGCGGAGCCGAGAACGTTCGCGTCTACTCGCCGTCCGGGCGCGCCGTTGGATTCGCGACCTCGCACGGCATCGAAGCCGTTCCCGCTGCGGATTTCGCTGCCGAGGTGGCGCGTGCCGACGTTGTCGTCACCTGCACCCTGCGCGATGACCACGTGATCGATGCGGCCTTGATCAGTCGTGGCCGCGCCGAGATCGGCATTGATCCGTTCGCCATTTCGGGCGCCACCGCCGACGCTCCGACCCGCATCTGCCCGGCCGACGCCGGTCCAGAGGCGCCGCCGCAGCTCATCATCGACCTCGGCCTGCCCCGCAACGTCGCCCCCGACGTGACCCTGGTACCCGGCGTCGAGCTGCTCGACCTTGAAACCATCAGCATCCACGCCCCGCTCGAAGAGCTCAACGCCACGACCGAAGCCCGGGAAATCGTCGGCAAGGCGGCCCGCAAGTTCTCCGACGTTGCCGAAGAGCAGAGCCTCACCCCGGCCGTGGTGGCGCTACGCAGCTACGTGTTCGAGCTGCGCGACGCCGAAATCGCCCGGGCCCGCAGCCGCGGCGATTCGAGCGAGGCGACCGAGTCGGCCCTGCGCCACCTGGCCGGCGTGCTGCTGCACACTCCCATGGTGCGGGCCCGCGAGCTCGCCCGCGCCGGCGAGCAAGACGCCTACCTCGGGGGCCTCGACGCCCTGTTCGGCATCGACGTGACGCTACCCGCCACCGGCGCAGCGGATGCCGGTGCCACGGATGCCGGCGCAATCGCCTCCTAGCTTTCCCGAACGGCCGACCGTGTCGGCCAGCCCTGAGCATCCGTTCAGCGCCGCCTGCTGATACCGACGGGCCAGGCGCTGCGGTATCAGGGGGCCAAACGAGGCAATTCTCGAGGGTCAGATCGGCCGGGTCACCTCGATCAGGGTGACTCCGGCGGCCGCACCGGGCGTGGACATGGCGGCGAGTGCCGCAGGGGCTTCGGCGAGGGTGATTCGGCGGCTGATCAGGTCCTGAGGGCGCAACCCGCCGCTCAGCACAAGATCCAGCAGCGCCGGATAGTCGTGGGCGGGCATGCCATGGCTGCCGAGTACAGTCAGTTCCCGCGCAATCACCGTGCCGAGCGGTATCCGCGGGTCGTCCGCCAGCAGGCCGATCTGCACGTGCCGCCCACGCGTTGCCAGGGAACGGATGCCGATGGCCACCGTATTCTCCCGGCCGAGCGCCTCGAGACTCACGTCTGCACCCCCTGATGCGAGCGCCCGAATGCGCTCGACCACCTCGTCGTCGGGCAGTTCGGCCGAGTTGACGACGTGAGCAGCTCCCACCCGGCTCGCCGCCTCGAGCGCGTCGGAATTGATGTCGACGGCGATGACGAAGGCGCCGAGCGCCTGCCCAATCATGACCGCGCTTAGGCCGACTCCACCGCAGCCGACGACCACAAGGGTTTCGCCCGCCTGCAGCCGTGCCTGGTGCACGAGTCCGCGGAACGAGGTGGCGAACCGGCAGCCGAGCATCGCGGCAGCGCCGGCGTCGAGGTCATCGGGGATGGCGATGAGGTTCACGTCGGCGTTGTGCAGCGCGACCCGCTCGGCGTAGGAACCCCAGTGGGTGAATCCGGGCTGGGTCTGGTTGCGACAGACCTGTCCGTTGCCGGCGTCGCACTCCGGGCACTCGCCGCAGGCGCAGACGAACGGCACCGTCACGCGCTGACCAACCCGAAATCGGCGCACGAGCGGCCCGACAGCGTCGATCACGCCGACCAGTTCGTGGCCGGGAACGTGCGGCAGCGCAATGTCGGCGTCATGGCCGAGCCAGCCGTGCCAGTCGCTGCGGCAGAGTCCGGTCGCCTCGACCCGCACGATCACGCCCGCCGCACTTATCAGCGGCTCTGGCACCTCGCGCAGCACCGGAAGCACGCCGAATTCTTCGAAATAGACCGCTTTCATGCTCTACAGTCTGCCCGACGGATGCCCGCGGCGCGGTTTTCGAGACCGAGTCGCGGCATCCGTTGGTTGAACGCTACGCGCCGCGGAGGCGCGCGGCGAGGTAGGCCTCGAGCTCGGCGAGCGGCACGCGCTCCTGCGCCATGGTGTCGCGGTCGCGTACGGTGACGGCCTGGTCGTCGAGCGAGTCGAAGTCGACCGTGATGCAGAACGGGGTGCCGATCTCGTCCTGGCGACGGTAGCGACGGCCGATGGCGCCGGCGTCGTCGAAGTCGACGTTCCAGAGCTGGCGCAGGCTCGCGGCAAGCTCGCGCGCCATCGGGGAGAGCTTCTCGTTGCGCGACAGCGGCAGGATGGCGGCCTTGACCGGCGACAGGCGCGGGTCAAGCTTGAGCACGGTGCGCTTGTCGACGCCGCCCTTATTGTTCGGAACCTCTTCTTCGACATACGCATCGACCAGGAAGGCCATGAGCGAGCGGGTCAGGCCGGCCGCGGGCTCGATCACCCAGGGCGTCCAGCGCTCGTTTTTGGTCTGGTCGAAGTAGGAGAGGTCTTTACCGGATGCCTTGGCGTGCGTCGACAGGTCGAAGTCGCCGCGGTTCGCCACGCCCTCGAGTTCACCGAACTCGGTGCCCGTGAAGCCGAAGCGGTATTCGATATCGACGGTGCGCTTGGAGTAGTGCGAGAGCTTCTCGGCCGGGTGCTCGAACAGGCGCAGGTTTTCGGGGTTGATTCCGAGGTCGGTGTACCACTTCATGCGGGTGTCGATCCAGTACTGGTGCCAGGTCTCGTCCGTACCGGGCTCGACGAAGAATTCCATCTCCATCTGCTCGAACTCGCGGGTGCGAAAGATGAAGTTTCCGGGGGTGATCTCGTTACGAAAGCTCTTGCCGATCTGGCCGATGCCGAACGGAGGCTTGGAGCGCGACGCCTGCAGCACGTTGGCGAAGTTCACGAAAATGCCCTGCGCGGTTTCGGGGCGCAGGTAGTGCATACCGGCCTCGTCATCGACCGGGCCAAGGTAGGTCTTGAGCAGGCCGGAGAAGGCACGCGGCTCGGTCCAGATGTGACGATTGCCGCAGTTCGGGCAGGCAATGTCGTCGAGGCCGTTTTCGGGCGGGCGGCCCTTCTTCTCCTCATATTGCTCTTCGAGGTGGTCGGCGCGAAAACGCTTGTGGCAGCTCGTGCACTCGATCAGCGGGTCGCTGAAAACCTCGACGTGACCGGATGCTTCCCAGACCTGGCGAGGCAAAATCACGGAGGAGTCGAGGCCGACGACGTCGTCTCGGCTGGTGACCATCGAACGCCACCACTGCTTCTTGATGTTTTCTTTGAGCTCAACGCCGAGGGGTCCGTAGTCCCAGGCGGAGCGGGAACCGCCGTAGATCTCACCGGCCTGAAAAACGAAGCCGCGGTGGCGGGCGAGGGCGATGACGGAATCAAGATGAGTGGGTGCGGCCACGGTGGCTCCAATGGTCGAAGGCGCAGAATGCGAGCGAATGCCCGGTTATCCATTTTACGCGCTCGATCCGACCCGAGTTCCCGCTCTGGTTCGGAGCCTTTCTCGCGCGGAGGTAACGTTAGTAGGCAGATTCACAGGATTTGCCTTGGCTCAAGGAGGAGAAATGGGCGCCGCGTCCAACACGACCGAATCACCGACCGCTCTGAAACGGATTCCGCACGACCTCGCGGTCGCTCTGGATCCAGAGGAACTTGACGCCCACGATCGCCACTGGACGCCCCTAAAAATTGCGATCTGGTCAGCTATTTCACTGCTCGGCGGCCTCAGCTGGGTCATGCTCGCCGTCGTGCGCGGTGAAACCGTCAACGCGATCTGGTTCGTGTTCGCCGCGATCTGCACCTATCTCATTGGCTATCGTTTTTACTCGAAGTTCATCGAGAAGCACATCATTCGCCCGGATGACCGTCGCGCCACCCCGGCCGAGTACAAGGCCGATGGCAAGGACTTCGCCGCGACCGACCGTCGCGTGCTGTTCGGCCACCATTTCGCTGCCATCGCCGGCGCCGGCCCCTTGGTCGGCCCCGTTCTGGCCGCGCAGATGGGCTACCTGCCCGGCACTATCTGGATCATTGTCGGCGTCGTTCTCGCCGGCGCGGTACAGGATTACCTGATTCTGCACTTCAGCATGCGCCGCGGCGGTCGTTCGCTCGGCCAGATGGCCCGCGACGAACTCGGTGTGATCGGCGGCACCGCCGCCCTCATCGCGACCCTCGTGATCATGGTCATCATCGTGGCGATCCTCGCCCTCGTGGTGACGAACGCCCTCGCCGAAAGCCCGTGGGGCGTCTTCTCGGTCGGCATGACCATCCCGATCGCGCTGTTCATGGGCTGCTACCTGCGCTTCTTCCGCCCGGGCAAGATCACCGAAATATCCATCATCGGCTTCGTGCTGCTCATCGCCGCCATCATCGGCGGCGGCGTGGTGGCTGGCACCGACTGGGGTCAGACCTACCTGCTGCTCGACAAGGTGACCATCGCCTGGGGCATCATCCTCTACGGCTTCATCGCCGCTATCCTGCCGGTCTGGCTGCTGCTCGCCCCGCGCGACTACCTGTCGACCTTCATGAAGATCGGCACGATCGGCATGCTCGCCGTGGCGATCGTCATCATCCGTCCCGAAATCAGCGTGCCGGCCGTGAGCGAATTCGCATCGAGCGGCACCGGTCCGGTCGTCGCCGGAACGCTGTTCCCCTTCCTGTTCGTCACGATCGCCTGCGGCGCCCTGTCGGGTTTTCACGCGCTCATCGCCTCGGGAACCACGCCGAAGCTCATTCAGAAGGAACGCCAGACCCGCTTCATCGGTTACGGCGGCATGCTCATGGAGTCGCTCGTCGCGATCATGGCCCTCGTCGCCGCACTGTCGATCGACCGCGGCATCTACTTCGCCATGAACTCCTCGCCCGCCCTCACTGGCGGCACCGTGCAGGGTGCGGTCGCCTTCGTGAACAGCCTCGGCCTGACCGGCGTCAACCTCACGCCCGACATGCTGACCGATATGGCGACCAACGTCGGCGAGGAGTCGATCGTTTCCCGCACGGGCGGCGCGCCGACGCTCGCCGTCGGCCTCTCGCACATCATGCAGCAGCTCGTCGGTGGCACGTCAATGATGAGCTTCTGGTATCACTTCGCCATCATGTTCGAAGCACTCTTCATTCTCACCGCAGTGGATGCCGGCACCCGCGTCGCCCGCTTCATGCTGCAGGACAGCCTCGGCAACTTCTTCCCGAAGTTCAAGAACACCTCCTGGCGTCCTGGCGCCTGGGCCGCCACGGCCATCATGGTCGCCGCCTGGGGTGCAGTGCTGCTGATGGGGGTGGCCGATCCGCTCGGCGGCATCAACACGCTGTTCCCGCTGTTCGGAATCGCCAACCAGCTGCTTGCGGCGATCGCGCTGGCCGTGTGCATGGCCATCGTCGCCAAGCGTGGACTGTTCAGATACCTCTGGGTCGTGGCGCTTCCGCTCGGATTCGC
Organism: Cryobacterium sp. M91; assembly: GCF_002929615.1. Lineage (NCBI taxonomy): Bacteria > Bacillati > Actinomycetota > Actinomycetes > Micrococcales > Microbacteriaceae > Cryobacterium > Cryobacterium sp. M91. The sequence continues at coordinate 99,915 of NZ_PJJT01000076.1, forward strand.
TGCCGTCGTCACGATTTCGGCGTCGTTCCTGAAGATCTTCTCGACCACCCCGGGCATCGGTTACTTCGCGCAGAACCGCGCATTCTCCGAGGCCCTCGCCGCTGGCGAGACGAGCTTTGGCACCGCACCGAGCGTCGAAGCCATGGAAGCTGTCGTGCGCAACACGATGGTGCAGGGCGTGCTGTCGATCGTGTTCGTGGTGCTCGCGATCATCGTGATTCTCACGGCTCTTCAGGCCACTTGGAACGCGTACCGCAAGAACTCCAGTGCGACGAGTGAAGATGACGCCGTGCAGTCGCAGACCTACGCCCCGGCTGGATTCATCATGACCCCGCCCGAGAAGGTGCTGCAGGCCGAGTGGGATGCCCTGCCGGTGCACAAGAAGATCAAAATCAAGGGTCACTGATGACCCTGCTGGCGGGCGTCCGCAAGGGCGCCCGCGGGGTGGTTTGGTACCTCAAGGGGATCCTCGGCGAGGATGCCTACGAGAAATATGTGGCGCACCACGCGGCGCTGCATGCGGCCGGTGCTGATGACGGTACTGACGGCGCGGCACCGCATCCGCTTATGACTGAGCGGGAATTCTGGCGCGACCAGACCGACCGTCAGGATGCGAACCCGCAGGGACGCTGCTGCTAGAGGCGGATAGTCTGCGGCGAAGACGAGCGGGGGCGGGGCGCAGCGACTGAGCGCGCTCCGCCCTCGCCTCGACCGGCTGCCGCCGTGGGAGATCGTGCTGCTGATCTGGGCTATTTCGCGACTGCTCACGACGGCCCTGCTCGGCACCATGTTCGCCGTCGCCACCCGGTTGGACTGGACCTTCGCGCGCTATCGGAGCGACCCGAGTTTCTTCACCTTTTCGGGGTCGTGGGACAGTTCGTTCTACCGCCAGATCGCGCTGCACGGGTATCCGAGTGAGCTGCTGACGGACTTAAACGGCCAGGTCGAGCCCAACGTCTGGGCCTTTCTGCCGGTGTTTCCGTGGCTCGTGCGCGAGGTTTCGGCGCTGACCGGCCTGGACTTCTATGTCGCTGGCACACTCGTGGCGATGGCCTTCGGGGCCGGGGCGGCCCGCATGCTGTACCGGCTGCTGGCCCCGCGGGTGGGGGTTCATCCAGCGCTCTGGGCGGTCGCCCTGTTCTGTTTCGGGCCGCTGTAGTTCGTTCTGCAGGTGGCCTACGCCGAAAGCCTGTTTCTGCTCTTGGTGTTCGCGAGCCTCTGGCTTATGCTTCAGCGGCGCTATCTGCTGATGATTCCGTTCGCCGTCGTGGCGGCATTCACCCGGCCGGGCGTGCTCGCGTTGTCGCTGGCCCTCGCTCTGCTGCTGGTGCTGGTGCTGGTGCTGGTGCTGCGCTGGCGGGAGCGTGGTTTTGTCTGGCGTGAGCGCTGGGCGATCGTTGTTACCGGGCTGATCATAGCCGCGGCCGGCCTGGTCTGGCCGCTTGTAGCCGGCGCGGTCACCGGGGTTCCTGACGCCTACCTTGCCACAGAGCTGTCGTGGTGGACCGGCTTCGTCGGCCGGGTCGAGCTTGTGCCGCCCACGCCGTGGTTTCTGATGGCGTTTGAGTACCTCGGCGTGGTCGGAATTGTGCTGGTTCTGCTGCTCGCGGCGGGGTTTGGGTGGTGGTTGTCGCGGCGGGCGCTGCATCCGCTCCGACCGGAAATCGTGGCGTACTCGGCGAGCTACGGACTCTACCTGGTGGCCGTGTTTTTGCCGCAGCAGAGCCTGTTTCGGCTGCTGCTGCCGCTCGAAGCCGCTGCGGCGCACCCTGCTGGCCGGGTCGATCGCGCTGCAGCCGGTCGCGATCGTGCTGCTCTGGTTTGTCGGGTATCCCTGAGCTCGTACTTCGCCCATTTTTTCGCCGACCCGTGAGTTTCTGACGTCGAGCCGTGGGTTTGACCCCAAACCGCGCCGGCAAAGTCATATGGTCGTAGCAACGCTCTAGTGATTGGAGCGTTTTATGGTCAAGTTGTTTCCGCCGAATACTCGCACTGAG